>JBBQTJ010000289.1:0-4595 GCA_038213315.1 Planctomycetota bacterium | reverse complement strand
GGCGCGGCGTCGGGGGCGATGGCGTCGGGCGGCGGCGTCGGGGCAACCACGGAATCGACGGCCACCTCGGGCACGGTTGCTGGTACGCTGGTCTCCACCGCGGTAACCAGGGGCAGTGAGATCAAGCCGGGGAACAAGGTGGTCAGCCGGCCGGACTCCGCGTCGGCGGCCAAGCCGGCCAGGAAGAGTTCAAGCGCCTGGGCCGGAGCCGCGGGCTGAGCCGTGTCTGGGTCAGCCGTGGCTGTGGCCGTCACTGGTGACTGACCGTTTGCCGTAGGGGTGACAACGGCTGGCACCGGAGGGCTGACGCGAAGCGCGAGCCACGTGCCACCCACAAGTAGCGCCGCCATGGTGGGCACCAGCCAGCGGGTCCTGTGCGCGGGCGGCGCCGCGTGGGGCGGCGCGACGACTGCGGGAGCAATGGTTGCCGGGGTCAGTATCGGTGTCGGTGCCGGTGCCGGTGCCGGTGTCGGCCACGTTGCCGCCAGCGGTGGCGGGTTGGGCAGGCTCGGCAGCACGCGGGTGACGCCGGTGGGCTCGTCGCTGACGGTAGATAGCGCTGTGACCACGACGGTGGCCGTGATGGCCGGGGCCTGATCAAGACGTTCCAGATCGTCAAGATCCTGCTGATCCTCGCCGGTTTCAGGTGGCGCATCGATGGGGCTGTCAGCAACGGCGGATGCGCTGAGATCGGCACAAGCCAATGGCGCGGTCGCCTCAGCAGAGTGCTCGGGCAGCACCGCTTCTGGCACGGGCGGTAGGGCGGGCAGGACGCGGGTGAGGCCGGTGGAATCGTCGACGGGCTCAGGCGGTTTCGCGATGGCGGCGGTCGGTTCCTGGTCAAGTTTTTCAAGCTCGGCGAGATCGTGCTGATCGTCGCTGGTGTCCATCGGCAGGTCGACGGTAAGTTCAGCCTCGACGATGTGGGTCGGGGCTTCGGCCAGCTCGGCGTCGTGGGTTGGCAGCGGCTCGTCCACGTGTCGAGCGCCGCTGGCCGCTATCTCGCCCCCGGCCACAGCGTCGCTGGGCGGGGCCAGCGTCGGTGCTGGCTCGTCGGTGTCGGTGTGGTCAACGAGGATCTCTGCCGGGGCCGGCGCGGCTGGCTCCGTGCGGTGTTCGGCAATTGGTTCGGCGGATGCCAGCTCGGGCGCAATGGCATCAAGAGCGGCCGGGGTCTCGGCGCGTTCGACATCACGCTCAACGTCACGCTCTGCCGTTGCCGTGAGCGCGGCTTCTTCAAACACGATGGGTGTCATCGCCTGGACGGCTGGCTCGGGCACCACGCTGACCGGCGTGTCGACGCTGGTGGGCTCAGCAAGGGCGCTGGCTGCGATCTCGGGCACAGCCAATTCTGCGGTGGCTAAGGACGATTCAGTCAGCAGCGGCGCGTCGCTGGCGGCGGTCGGGCCTGGAGCTTCGATCTCAGTGGGCTGGGTGAAAGCAGCTTCGACCGATGACAAGTCCAGAGCGGTTGGCTCCGCGAGAATGGTCGCCTCGGGCGTCGGCGCAGGCAACTCGGCAGGGACGACGGACAGATCGCTGGCTGAGGGCGGCAGGTCCGCTGCGACCATGGCGATCGGCCCGGGCTCGGCCGCGGCGGGTGGCGTGATCGCCTCAGCGGCATCCGCCGTGGTGTCCCCGCCCAGGTGCTCCACCAGCCCGGCGATCGGTTGGATCGAGCCTTCAGTCGCGCTGGCCAGCAGCACCGCGAAGCGCACCGTGGGCAGGCCGAACGCCGCGCCCAGCCACAGGTCCCGGCGCGTACACCACAGGCGCTTCAGCTTGGGTTTACCTTCGCTGTCGAGACTGACCTTGGGCACCTTGGCGGCTTTGGGCGGTTCGGGTTCCGGCGGTGGCGGCGGCGGTGGCTCGGGTTCGCCACGCAGGAAGCGCAGATGCTTGGCGAAGCTGACTTCGACGTCGGCGGTAAGGCCCAAAATGGCTTCGACGCGGCAGGCTTCTTCAAGCTCGCGGGTGAAGCGCTGCTCGTCATTTTCGATCGGGGCCTCGTCAGCCGCGTCGTGGTCGGCCTCGGCCTCCGACGTTTCGCTGCCCGGCTGGGCATGCCAGGTGGCCAATGGGGGTCGGCGCTTGCGCTTGCGGCCATCGTCGGGATCCGGCGGAAAGTCGAGCGTGACGATCGCCCGTTCGGGTTCGGGCCGCCAGCGCAGGTTGACGTCGCCCCATTGCTCAAACTGCTTCGATTCGATGTGGCGGGTGCGGCTGCTTTCAAGCAGGGCCATCACCGTGGTGAGCTTGGCAGTCAGGCTGGTTTCGTCGTTCAGCACCGCACGCAGGGTGCTGCGCTGGTCCCGTTCCAGGCGGGTGATCAGCTGCTGGATCGTCACTTCCAACGGCGCGCTATCGACCATCACCGTGCGCGGACCCAGGCCGTTGATGCGCTTGTCGATCAGCTCCCAAGTGCTGGCCAGCACATAGGGGTCGGCATTGTCCAGATCGATGCCCGCCGCTTCTTCAGGGTCGTCGGGGATGTCCTCTTTCATGCGCCGCCAATGGCGCAGGGCCTGCTGCTCTTCCAGTGCGGTGAGCTTGAGGGTGATCTCTTTGTATTTGCGGAAGATCAGCAGCTTGCGGATCAGATCGCCATGCAGGTCGACGACGTCCTCTTCTTCAGCCTCGGCGTCAGCAGCGTCAGGATCGACCAGAGGCGGGGCGACCAGGCGGGCCTTCAGCTCCAGCAGAGTGGCCGCCATCAGGACGAATTCACCGGCCAGCTCCAGGTCCATCTCGGTCCAACTGGCCACGGTGATGGCGAACTGGGTGGCGATCTCGGCGATGGGGATCTCGGCGATGTCGACCTCGGCCCGTCGGACCAGATATAACAGCAGATCCAAGGGTCCCGAGAACGCCTCGACAGTGACCGCATAACCCAGATCAGGCGCAGCCTGGCCGGGGGCGAGGTCATCAATGACGGCGGTGTCCTGGTCCACGCCGCGACCCTAGCGACAGCGTGGCCGGGGGAAGTCTCTGGTGACGGGCCGGGGCGCGGGTTCATATGGGCGCGCCGTCGCCCCTGGCACGGGCGGGACTGCCACCACCATGCCCGCCCATGAAGCAGCTGATCACGGTCATGCAGACGATGTTGGCCTGGACCCTGGTGCTGGGCTGCGTGCTGCTGATCGCGGTCTTCAGCGGAAGCCGGCCGTCGGTGGATGACGCGGCCTTGGCGGTGGCGAAACGGGCTGAGTTTGCTTTTCAAGCCAAAGTGACGGTGGCGCAGGCGGTACTCATGAACCGGGCCGATCCCGGCGGTAAGGGGGCCAAGGGCGTCGAGCTGCTGCCAGGCATCGAGGCCGCCGCTGGGACCCGGCCCGAGCGCCGCCTGGAGGTCGCCATCCTGGCGGGCGAATTGGACGGAGATGCCGCCGCCCAGGAGCGCCTGGTGGCCCTGTCTGCCAGCCACGCCGAGGCCGTGCAGCGGCAGGCCGCAGAGCCGCCCATGGCCATGCCGAACGGTCTGGCGGCAGCGGCCGCGGACGCGCTGCTGCTGCAAGGCTGGTACGCAGGACAGGAGCTGTCCCCAGAGGACCGGGCCGGCCTGCACGCACGACATGGCTGGTTCGCCGACCTAGCCTTGGCACGCGGCGCGATGCGTGGCGACGCGGCCCAGGACGCAGCCTATGAGCCCGCCCTGCGCGCCTTCAGTTTCGCGGCCGTCATCTTCGGAGGCCTGGCCTGCGGCCTGATCGCAGGCCTAGTCCTGGGCATCATCGTCCTGGTGCGGGCCGGAACCGGTACCTGGCACTGGCGGCATGTTCCCCCGACGCCGCAGCAGGAACTGCCCTGGTTGTGGGCCTTTGGCGTCTATCTCGCCGGCTTCATTGGCTGGTCGTTGATGATCAGCTCCCTTGGCTTGCCGGCGATGCAGTCGATCTGGGGCTTCCTGCCGGTCTTGGCCTTGCTGATGACCCTGGTGCTGCGGCGCCAGGGCTGGCCGGCCGTGCAGGCCGCCCTTGGCCTGACCCGCGGCGCCGGGATCCTGCGCGAATTGGGCGCGGGGCTGGTGGGCTATCTGATCGGCCTGCCCTTGGTGGGGATTGGTCTGCTGATGTCCAATGCCCTCAGCCGCTACCTGGGCGAACCCAACCATCCGATCATCGAAGACGCCATCGCCGGACGGTGGCTGCTGATGATCATGACCGCCTGCATCTTCGCCCCCGTGGTCGAAGAGCTGATGTTTCGTGGTTGTCTGCATCACCACCTGCGCGCCCGTCGTGGGCCGTGGTTGGCCGCTCTGGCCGGTGGCTTGATTTTTGCTGCCATTCATCCCCAAGGCCTGGCCGCCCTGCCGGTGCTGACCGCCATCGGCATGGTCTTCGCCCTCATCCGCACCTGGCGCCAGTCGATCCTGGCGAGCATAACCGCCCACGCCTGCCACAACGGTTTGGCGGTGACGGTATTGATGCTGCAGATGGGAATGTCGTGATGGGACAGACCCCGCGACCCCGCAACCCCGCGACCCGGTGACTGACATTCCATGTGGACTTTCCTCCTCCTCGCCGCCTTTCTTCTCTTCCGTGCAGTTCGTCAGGGCCTGACCTGGGCGCCCCGTCGGCCGCGCTGGTATCTGGGCT
>JBBQTJ010000288.1:0-4598 GCA_038213315.1 Planctomycetota bacterium | reverse complement strand
CGCCAGGGGGGAGCCGCTCCTGGCGTTTGGCACCGGCGCTGTCCTGGATGCTGAGCAGGCATAGGTCCTCGAGGCGGCCTTCACGGGGCAGTCTGCCCGCTTGGGTCTGCAGACGCAGCCGCAGCATGTCGAGATTGTTCTTTGCGGCGACCGTAGCGGTGACGGCCACGCCCGCGGCCGCGAGACACGTCGCCGGGGTCTGGACAGTTACCGTGAGCGTGCCGCGCGAAGTCAGCGGCGTGATCTTGCCGTCCTGCTCGGCGATCAATGGCGGCATCGCCCAAGGGATCTCCTGCTCACCCGCGCGGTCGAGGGTCTTGGGCACCATGACCAGCCACTGCGCGCGGGCTCCCGGCGCGAGCGTCAGCTTCGCGCTGTCAGCCGTCATCTCCGCAGTCTTCAGCTCGTCGGCAGCCTGCTTGGGCGCAGGCGCGGGCCCGAAGCGCAGCAGATGTACTGCCTGGATGGCGTCTGGAGCAGCGAGCAGGACCTCGGTGGCGAACTCCATCGGCAGCTTGCGTCCCCAACCAGAACGGATGATCGCAGCGGTAGTCCCGGCGTTAGACAGGCGAATCACTGCCACCGGTCGCGTACCGAGGGGATACGCGGCCTTGACGGTAAGCACCTCAAGGCTGACGCCTTCGGCAGCTCGCGCCGGCGATACCAACAACAAGAGCAACACCAGCGGTGCGAGGCGCGCCATATCGACGGCGGACAGGCTGTGAATCGTGTGGGGCATGGGGTCCTCAGTTGGGAAAGGTGATGGTTGCGGTCGCCACTGGGGAATCACCGAATGCGTTGCGGGCCTTGACCCGCAGAACCACGGGTTTCCCCCGCTGGTTCGTGATGTTGTACGCTGGGGAAGTGTAGGTTTGGGAATCTGCGGCCTGTTCCGGGGATTCGATCTCTTGAAATCCTTGCACCTCCCAGCTGGCGATATAAGCGGATTCTATCTCGGACCGGTCTGTCCAGGTGATGGTGATGGTATACGCGTTGGGATTCGCGGGATCGATGTTCACGGTACCGGCGACATTGATTGGCGCGATCGGTGCCCATTGTTTCTGCTTGCTGCTCGAGACCGGGCCGCCTGGCCCGGTCTTGACGGTGATGACATGGTACTCGCCAGCGGCATTCGCCTCGCAGTTGTGATCGATTTTGAAGTCGGCGTCGGGGATTTTCACCAAGCCGGCCTGCGTCATGCCGCAGCGCGCGCAGTAGAAGTCGTACTCCTGATCAAGCTTGTTGTGGCCGGCTTTGGTCGGGGGACTGCCTTGCAGCCAATTGCGAGGGATCGAGTGGTCATCGACACCACCCGGGGCGTTGCCGGCCACAGGCGTGGTCTGCACATTGAGAGCCCCCGGGGTCCACGGCGGATTGTCGTTCTCGGTCGGGGTGACCTTCTCCATCCAGAAGCAGTGGTCGAGCATCGCCCTAGTGTTGGCAGCATCGTCGGAGTCCCAATTCATCTTGACGACCATGCCGTAGAGGACAGTGATCCAATCGGCTTGCTTGCCGTTGAGATGGAAATTAACGATATGTGCACACACACTGAACCCGCCGCTGCGGGCGATCACCGGCCCGGCGCCGTCCAGTTTGGCGACGATGGTCAGCTTCTTCGAGTGGCCCACCGTGGTCTGGGTGCCGCCCAAAACTTTGATGGTGGCGCTCTGCGTCAGTATGCCGTTGGCCGGATCGGACACCGTGGCGGTGCCGGCCTCGGCATCGCCGCCGTTGTCGATGCTCAGGGTGATCGAGTGGCCATAAGGCAGGGGGCTGGGATCGGTGGTCACTGCGACGTCGCGGGTGATGCCGGGGGGACGCTGGGCGGCAGGCCCGTCGCACGCACCACGTCGGCGATGGTGACGGTGATGCCTTTCGAGGTAGCTGTGCCGGACCAGTCCAGCAACGTGACCTGTCCATCCTTGCCGCCCAACTTGTGATACTTGCCCTTGAAGTTGGCGACATGGGCGCCCGAGTAACCGGCCGGCACTGTGTAGGTCCAGGTATAGGCGGCGCCGCCCCAGCCCGAGGCCTTGTCGACCTCACCTTCGTCCAAGGCGTAGCCAGGGGCAGCAACGACGTTGATGGTCAACATCTGTCCGGGCAGGACTACGCCGAAGTCCTCAGTGAAGGTCGCTGACGGAATGGTCTCGGTGCGTGGCGGCGGCGACTCGCCAGCCTGGGCCAAGACCGCGGTGAGGAAGAGTACGAACAAGGCGATACTACGGGTCATTGCGGCGGGTCCTGGGAAGGAATCGGAGAAGTGATCTGGATGATGTCGAGCACGTCGAGTGTGGCCTGGGCAACGAAGCCGGAGGGGCCGGACCGCTCGCCCATCGCGACCACGGCCAGCATCCGGCGCCGGGCGTCGTCTTTGTTTCCGGCTAACATGGAGAGCTGGCCGAGGCGGTACATTGCCTCGGCACGGAACTCGTCCGGGGCGCTGCGGTCGGCGGCGACCTCTGCGAGCAGGGCGCGCTGCGGCGCGCCGAAGTCCTGGGACAAGGCGATGAGCACCCGGGCCCAGGTCGGCGTGGTGTGGCAGACCTTGCGCAATTCCTTCAGGTCGGCAGTGGCGGCCTTGGTCTCGCCATTGGCGTCGCGGGCGCAGGCCAGGGCATAGCGGACGTAGACCAGTTCCGGCTGCGTTGCCGCCCGGTCATAGAGGGCAAGGAAGCGGCGGTAGCCATCCACCGCTGCGGACCAGTGCTCTTGCTCGAACTCGAGCTCGGCCAGCAGCAGAGCCATGCGCCGCACTGGCTGGCGGAAAGCGGCCAGTTCACGTTGCGTGATATACAGCCGATTCGCGCGAAAGCCGTCGCGCAGACGCAGGTAATTGCTGGGCATGCCGCTGCGGGTCACGGCGGCATCGATGGGATCGGTGGCGGTGATGATCGCCAGGTCGGCCACGGCCTCTTCCACCCGGCCGAGCTGCCAGCGGCACAAGGCCCGGCGCACGGTCGAGGTCTGGCGCTGGGCCGCCAGGTACCAGCCGCAGCGCGCCGGTTCGAACAGCTGTCCTGGCTCTGGATCATTCCATAACAGCTTTCCCCAGTCACTTTTCCGGCGCATCTCGGGCGGCGGGGTCACCACCAGGGTGGAGATCTCGGGCACGTCGCCCACGCTGGGCCGGCGCGTTCCGGCGACGACCTCGTCGATCCACAACAGCGCGCGGCTGTAGGCCAGTTCGGCGCGCCGCAGGTCGGCCCGCCCCTCCAGGTAGAGGTCACCCAAGAGGCGCATGGCCTCGCCCGCATAGGGGTGGTCATCGCGGGCGACGATGGCGGACAGGGCGGCACCGGCTGCCTCAAGCCGGCCTTCGCGCAGCAGGCAGTCGCCGACCAGCAGCTCTGCTGCCAGGGCATAGCCCATGGGGATGGGTTGCTGCTCCAGCCGGGGGTCGTCCGGGCCGGTGATGGCGAACCAGGGCGTGCCGCGGTTGCGCACGGCGAGCGTAAGCAGGTGCTCGGCAGTGGCGCGGGCGGCGATGGGATCACCGTCGCGGCGCTGTCGCTGGGCGGTGCGCCAAAGGATGTAGCCCAGGCCGTGGGTGGCGGTGGCGGCACCGTCCTCGACCCGCGTGCGTTGGCGCGCGAGCTGGTCGCGCAGGGCGTTCTCGACCCCGGAGGAATCGACGCTGGCCAGCAGGCGCTGGGCAAACTCCACTGCGCGGCGCGCCTCGTCCCAAGCGGCCTGATGGCAGCGCAGCTCGCTCAGCAGGGCCAGAGCGCGGACGCCGGGCAGGCCACCGGCGCCGGCTAAGGCATCGGCGGCGGCGATCGCGTCGGCGCTGCGTCCGCAGCCGGCCAGGATGCCGATGCGGCAGAGCTCTAGGTCGGGGTCCACTTCTCGGGTACCACCTAGCGCGGCAAGCATGGCAGTCGCCTCGGTGGTCTTGCTCGCCAGGCACATCCGCCGGACGAACAGGTAGGCGCCTTCGCGCTGCCGGTCCCGCTCCTGGGTGCGTTGTAGGCGTTCACTGATCTGCATGGCCGCAGCGGTCTCGCCTCGATCCAATTGGGCGAGGCCGGTCTGGAACTCGGCGCTGGCACCCCAGCAGACGGCGGCGCTCAGGAGCAGCAGGCTGGTCAGGCCAACGAGACGTAGGTATGATGGCGATGCGAGCATGGCTGCGGTCAACGCCCGCCAGGACCCGATGTGACCGGCCTTCTTGCGCTCCGACCAGCGCGCTCCTACAGACTGCCGACCAGCGCCGCGAACACCGCATACGCCTCGCTGGCCTCGCTGCCGCGCTTCTTGGGGAACTCTTTGTCGGCCTTGGCGAGTTGCTCCTTCACTACCTGCAGGCGGAACTTCGGTTCGCTGGCGGCGTAGGTTTTGGCGGTGGTGGTGACGTACTCGACCAGGGGGAGGATCAGGGAGCCTTCTTTGGCGTTGGGCACCACCGTGCTCAGAGCGATTTCGAGCGCCTTGATCTGGCGGCCGGCGACGACCAAGTCGGCACATTGGCGCATGCGCAGCGCGATCTGCAGGTCCGGGCGCTTGGCGTACAGCTTGGCCGCCTGGTCATAGATTTTCTGGCGCTCGTCGACGTTTGCGTCGGGGATGCTGCGCATGGCCAGATCCAGGCATTCGAT
>JBBQTJ010000287.1:0-4601 GCA_038213315.1 Planctomycetota bacterium | reverse complement strand
CCTCGACCCGGGCCAGCGTGAGGCCGCCGCGGTCTTCGCCGAGGCCGGCGTGCCGGGCCCCGTGGACGGCCAGGGCCGCTGGCTGGTCGCTGCGCCCCGTCCGGCCTGCGCCAATGCCGCCCTGGTCGAGCAGGTTCTCGGCATCGTCCATCCGTCGTTCCAGGACGTGGTCGGCGTGGTGCGGCGCGACGCGCCCGAGACCGCCGCTTATTGGAGGGAGCTGAGCCCGGCCCTGCAGTCGCTGTCCGGAGCGCTGGAAGGCTTCCGCGGCGCCGACCAGCCGCTGGCCATGACCATGCTCGCCTACTATTGGCCCGAGGCCAAGCCGGTGCGGGCCTACGCCAAGACCCACCAGGCCCCAAGCCGGCAGCGCTGGTGGGCCAACCATGTCGACCAGTGGTTGTTGGACCACGAGCTGGCGGGCATCGACTGCTTGACCACCAAGCCCGTGGCGGGCCCGGCGCCCACCACCGCCGGCGACCGGCGCAGCGGCGGACCGATGTCGTGGCGCTTCCCCGAGCTGCTGCGCCGCTGCCGGGTGGAGGCGGTGGTTGGCCTGCCGGTGCGCCTGGCCGCGCTCGACGGCCGCGGCCGCGGCGTGTCGCTGGCCGTGGACGCCGCCGGCTGGCGCGCGCTGGCCATGCCGGCGGGCACCCTGCTGGCCACCGGCCCGACCGCCACCGGCGCCGCCCTCCTGCCGGTGCTGATGGAGCTGCGCGACGGCCGCGTGGTGGTCGCGGTCGGTGGCGCGGATTCGGCCAGCGCCGCCCTGCCCGCCGGTGCCGCGTTCGCCAAGCTCGCCGTCGAGACGCCCTGGCAGGCCCGGCTGCTGCGCGTGCGCTTCCTGGGCGAGGCTCCGGCGCTGCAGATCGCGGCCCTCGCCGCGCCGGCGCCCGAGCCCTGGCGGGCGGAGCGCGACCGGCAGATGCTGAATCGCATCACCACCGACTTCAGCGACACCAGCGTCGAGGAGGTCGTCGATTTCCTGGGCAAGGTGGTGGGCGCGCCCGTCGTCTTGGCGCCCTCTGCCGCGCCGCTCAAGGACCTGCCAGTCTCGCTCAGGGCCCAGAACATGACCCTGGCCGACGTCTTCTTCACCCTCGAACGCCTCACCCAGCTGACGGCGGCGCCGACCGCGACAGGGTTCGAGCTGCGCTGGCGATAGGCAGCCGCGGCCAGCCGACCGATGCCCCCGGGCATCACCTTTGGCGTTGATAATGGGGACCGTACCGCTGGGCTCCTCAGAAACGCACGTCCTCACCCAAGCAGACGGTGAACAGCTCGGCGTAGGTTTCATCATCAATCTCGTACGCCCCGAACCGCTCCATATGCGGCGTCTGCTGCTGACAGTCGAGCAGGCGGAAACCCCGGGTTTGCAGGTGCTCCACCAGATGGACCAGACAGGCCTTTGAGGCATCGGGGGCGCGGTGGAACATGCTTTCGCCGCAGAAGCACGCGCCGAGGGCCAGCCCATACAAGCCGCCCACCAACGCACCGCTGGCGTCCCAGGCCTCGACCGAATGGGCGATGCCATCCTCATGCAGGGCGGTGTACAGACGCTCGATGTCGGTGCTGATCCAGGTGGCGTCCCGCTCCGCGCAGGCAGCGATGACCTGGGGGAAGGCTCGGTCGATGGTGACGGTATAGGGCTGGCGGTTGCGCAGCACCTTATCCAGGCTGCGGGGCACCTTGTAGCGATCCCAGGTGATCACCGCACGTTCGGTAGGCTGGTACCAACGGATGCAGCCGCGCCGGCCATCGGCCATGGGAAAGCAGCGCGCCAGATAGGCCTGCACCACCACCTCGGGGGTGATGATGCCGCCATCGGCATCGCGCACGGCCACGGTCATGCCAGCAGACCCGGGATCTGCTCGGCGCGATCGGCCACCGCATCAGCTGCAAGGCCATCATGGCGGCCAATGCCCCAGCGGCACCACAAGACGCGGCAACCGGCGGCGCGACCGGCGAGGATATCGGTGCGGTGGTCGCCGATCATCCAGGTGCGCTCCGGCGGGATGGCCGCATGGACCATGATGCGCTGCAACTGCCCGGGGTCCGGCTTGCGCGGTCCATCGCCGCCCACCACCAGGACGAAGCACTTTGCCAGACCAAGGTGGGCCAAAATGCGCTCGCTGAACTCCTGCGGCTTGTTGGTGGCCACGCCCAGGCGCCAGCCGGCGCCGGCCAGAGCCGCGAGCATGGCGGGCACGCCGTCATAGGCAGTGGTCGTGTCAGTGCAGTGAATCCGGTAATGGGCCTTGAAGGCTGCCATGGCCTGCGCCCTTTGGGCCGGCGTCGCGTCGGGGGTCAGGCGCTCCAGCAGCTTCTCGGCGCCGTCACCCACGAAGCTTGCCACCGCAGCCACCGGCAGAGCCGGCAAGCCCAGGCTGGCACGGGCCACATTGCCGGCCGCCGCTAGGTCGCCGGTGGAATCCACCAGGGTCCCGTCCAGGTCGAAGATGGCGAGGCGGACGTCGGCGCTGGTCATCTGCACATGATCCCGGCGAGCCGTGGCTGTCCAGGTGCCCAGGCCCACGGCCTCACCCATGCGCGGGCGTTCGAATTCATCATCTCTTCACAACCATCTTGGCCGGACATCCCTACCTTTACGTACGGTGACTTCAGCAGGCGACATCATGAGCGCGTTGCCGACCTGCCGGGCAGAGATGGCCCACGCCGTCGTCAAACAGGTGCTGCACGACCATCCCGAAGCGGTGGTCCTGCCGGTGGTGGACGAGGATGGCGTGGTCACCCATCTGCTGGAGCGCAGCGCCTTCCTCGAATCCCTGGCCGGACGCTTCGGCTTCAGCCTGCTCAACCACCGGCCCCTGACTGCCAGCCTGGGGCTGGGCCAAGCCTGCTTGCCCTTGCGCCGCTGCACCAGCGCGAGCCCCCTCGACCTGGTGGCGGACCTACTGCGCGGTGCGGACGGCCGGCGCGTGCCCGCCGTAGTGGTCCAGGACGCCGCCGGAGCGTACCAGGGCGTGGTGACCCAGGAGGACCTGCTGGACGGCCTGCTGCGCCAGTCCCACGAGCAACGCGACGAACTGGCCTTGACCGCGGCCCAGGCCGAACAGGCCAACCGCACCAAGGCGTCGTTCCTGGCCAACATGAGTCACGAACTGCGCACGCCAATGACCGCCATCATCGGCTTCAGCGAGGCGGCGCTGGAGCTGTCCACCGACACCTTCCAACGCGACTTTCTCGAGACCGTGTTGTCGGCGGGGCAGCACCTCACCGCGTTGCTGGATGACCTGCTGGACCTGGCCCGCATCGAGGCTGGACGGCTGGCGGTGAACCAGGCCCCCTTTCAGCTGCGCGAGACCATCCTGGCGACCTGCGCCATGCTGGACCCGGTGATGCGGCGGCGCGGCCTGGAGTTCAGGGTCACGCTGGCCGAGGACCTGCCTGCCATGGCCTGTGGCGACCCCCTGCGTCTGCGCCAGGTGCTGACCAATCTGCTGTCCAACGCGGCCAAGTTCACCAGCGAAGGGCAGGTACGGGTGCTGGCCGGTCGCAGCGGCGATGACAGTTTTCTGGTGGAAGTGAGCGACACCGGCATCGGCATCGCCGTTGGCGACTTGCCGCGCTTGTTCAGGCCGTTCTCCCAGTTGGCGGCCGGTGAACGGGCCGGTGGCTCGGGCCTGGGCCTGGCGATCAGCAAGCATCTCTGCGACCTGATGGGCGGCAGCCTCGTCTGCCACAGCGAACCGAGCCGCGGCAGCACCTTCAGCTGCCTGCTGCCCCTGGCGACGGTATCCGCCGGACTGCTCAGGCCGGCGCGGCTGGGACCGGCGTCACCTGGACCGGTTCTTCGACTTCAGGAAGCAGACGCAACGCCAGCAGCGTGAGATCGTCGTCCAGGGCACCAGCGGACCAACGCAGGACTTCCTGCGCCATGGCATCGGCCAGAGTCTGGGCGGGCTCGCGCGCCAAGGTGATGGCGCCAGCAAAGAGGCGACCGGTGCCGAATTCCTGATCCTTGCGATTCTTGGCCTCGCTACAGCCATCACTGTACTGCACCAAGACGTCGCCGCTGTGCAGTTCGAGCTCTTCGATCTGGAGGTTGTGCGTGAAGATGTCGCTGGGCACCAGGCCCAGGGCGATCCCGCAGCGTCCGACCCGACGCGCCACCACGGTCTCGGCAGGGTTGACCAGCAAGGCGGGATGATGGCCAGCCAGGGCCAGCTGGGCCGTCGCGGCATCGGGATCAAGCAGCAAGGCCGTCAAGGTGATGAACTGGCCTGGCACCAGATCGGCACGCAATTCGGCATTCAGGCGGCCCAGCAATTGCACCAGATCACCGCCCTCACGCGCCAGGAAACGCAAGGTCTTCACTGCGCTGGCCACCACCAGGGCGGCCTGCATGCCGTGACCGCTGACGTCGCCCAGGACCAGCAGCTGACGCCCATCAGGCATCGTGATCTGGTCGTAGAAGTCGCCGCTGACTTCGCTGTGGGGCGCGAAATGCAATCCGACCTCGAAGCCGGGGATCTCGACCGGGCGACGCAGCTGCCGTTGCTGCACCTCGCGGGCCCGAGCCATGTCCTGGGCCGCATTGGCGGCCACCACCCGATGGGCACCGCTGGTCGACAGTTTCG
>JBBQTJ010000286.1:0-4631 GCA_038213315.1 Planctomycetota bacterium | reverse complement strand
TGCCTGGGCGCTTTTGCCGGGGTGGTGGCGGAAGAGAAGGAGGAACGCTGCCTGGGCCTCTTGCGCATGGCCGGGGTCACCGCGCCAGGCCTGCTGCTGGGGAAGGGTCTGCCGCTGGCGATCATGCTCGCCGAGGACGTGCTGGTGGTGCTGCCCTTCGCCGTGCTGGCGGTGCTGCTGGGCGGCGTGACCACCGGCGAGGTGCTGTTCTTCTTCCTGCTGCTGGCCTCCTGGGTCACCGCCTTGGCAGGAGCGGGGCTGCTCGCCGGCACGTGGTGCGGATCCCTACGCGCGGCGACCGGGCTGACCTTGCTGGCGGCCCTGGTGGGCATGTTCGGATTGCCCATCCTGATTGGCTTGATCGGACTGTTGCTCCAGGAGCACCGTCTCGTTGAGCAGGCCTTGGGCTGCACCATGCTCGGTCAACTCATCCGCCAAGCCGGCATGCCGCTTGGTTTCTCGATCGCGCCGTGGCTCGGTATCGGCCTGCACCTCGGGGTCGGCGTGGCCATGGCCGGCCTGGCCCTGCGGCTATTCGACCGCTGCGCCGTGGACGACGAGGATCTGCCCGTGCGCAAACGCCGAGCTGCGCCCGAAGCCGTGGCAGGGAAGGCCAACGCCTGGCGGCCCCGCGCCCCCACCGGGCTGCGCGCGCTGACGTGGAAGGATGGCCATTTCACCTTCGGTGGCTGGCGCCTGTGGTGGGTACGCCTGATCGGCATCATGCTGATCGCCGGCTTGATCACCTGGATCACGGCGGCCTCACGCAGTTCGATCGACGGCCACTACGACGACATTTGCGCCGTGCTGTTCTGGATCTACCTGGGCTGGACGGTGCTGGAGGTCGGCAACGGTTGCGCGACTGTGTTCAGCGACGAACGGCGCAACGGCACCCTGGATGGTCTGGCCACGCTGCCCTATACCTCCGCCCAGGTGGTCTGGGCCAAGCTGTGGGCCCTGCCCCGTCTGGTGCTGATCCCGGGCGGTGCCACGGTGATCTGCGCCCTTGGCGCGGGCTCAGACAATTGGCGAAGCATCTCTCGCGCCCTGGACGAGCCCGGCTTCTGGGCTGCGGTGATGACCATCCCCTACGGCTGGGCCCTGGCGGCGTGGACCTCCCTGGCCTTGCAGCGCCGAGGTGGCCTGGCCACGGCCATGCTGCTGGTGGTGCTGACCTGGATCGCCACCGGATTCCTCGCCGGTATGGCGGGCTATCGCAATGGTTCCCTGGCTCTGGTGCTATCGCTCATCTGGCAAGTCGTGGCCACCCTCCTGATGCTGGCCCACCTCCCCGCCCTGTTCCGTAAACGCGCGGCGGATTAGGGTAAGCCCATGAGCCTGCCCCTCGACTCGGCCCTCTCCCTCGCCATCGCGGTGCCCGCCGCCATCGCCATCGCCCAGGGCAAGGATCCCGCCACCCGCAGCATCTGCGCCCTCACCGTGGCCGTGGCCTTGGTGGCAGCCCTGGGCCATCTGGCCGGACTGCGCATGACCGGCACCGTCGGCCTGGTGGTCGGCTTGGCCGTGGCCATCCTGGGCGCCTTCGCGGCGGTGCGGATTGCCAAACCCATTCCTTCGACCGTGATGCTCACCTGCGCGGCGGTCATCGCGCTGGTGCATGTGGGGGCGGTGGGCGCGGGGTTTGTGCTCAGGTAGACAGCGGTCACGGGCTCGAATGCTCGAATGCTCGAATGCTCGAATGCTCGAATGTCGTCATCGACACCGCGACACCGCGACACCGCGACACCGCGACGGCTGTCCCAAAAGACCCCGCGACGGCTGTCTATTTACTCCACGCCATGAACGCCGCCTCCGGCGTCTGTCCACCGACCACCGCAAGGAAGGCGGAGCCATAGCGGGCGCGTTTGTGTTCGCCGATGCCGGGGACGGCCAAGAGGCCGGCGTCGTCCCGAGGTTTGCTGCTGGCCATGGCGTGCAGGGTGGCGTCGCCGCAGACGATGTAGGGCGGCACCTGCTGGCGGTCGGCGATCAGGCGGCGGAGCTGGCGTAGCAGCTCAAACAGCGACTCGTCGGCCGCGCCCACTGGAGACAAGGCGGTGCGACTGCTGCGCTTCGCCTTGGGCGTTTTGCTGCGTTCCTGCGGCACGGTCAGGCGCACTTCGCCTTTGCCTTTGCACAAGGCCACGCCCTCGTCGGTCAGGGCTAGCACCGGATATTCGTCATCGGTGCTGATGAGCAGGCTCTGCACCACCACTTGGTCGATCCACGAGCGCACGGCGTGCTCGGACGCGTCTTTCAGCAGGCCGAAGACGCTGAGCTGGTCGTGACCCGAACGGGTCATCTTCTCGTTGGTCTGCCCGCGCAGCAGGTCGGTGATGTGGCCGGCGCCATAGCGCGAGCCGGTGCGCCAGACCGCGCTGATGATCTTCTGCGCGGTGGTCAGGGCCTGCTCGGCGGGCAGCGCGGCGGTCTCGCCCAGGCAGACGTCGCAGGCGCCGCAGCCGGCCTCGGACATGGCGATGCCGGACGCGGGATAGATTTGATCGAAGTGTTCGGTCAGCAGCCGGTGGCGGCAGACCGGCGCGCTGGCGAAGCGACCGACCTGCTTGAGCTGACGATCAAGGGAACGGATGCGCTCGGCGGGGGGATTGTCCTTCAGGGCCAACTGCCGGTGCATGACCAGATCACTGCCGCCGAACAGCAGGACGCAGTCGGCGGGTTCGCCATCGCGACCGCCACGGCCGGCCTCTTGCAGATAATGCTCGATGGATTTCGGCGCGTTATGGTGCACTACGAAGCGCACGTTGCTGCGGTCGATGCCCATGCCGAAGGCGATGGTGGCGACCACCACCGGCAGGCGTTCGTTGACGAAATCGTGCTGCACTTTGCGGCGGGTGGTCGGGTCCATGCCGGCGTGATAGCCGGCGGCCTTCACACCGTTCGCGGTCAAGGCGGCGGCCAAGCGCTCCACCTCCTTGCGGGTCTGGGCATAGACGATGCCGCCTTCGCCCGGATGACGGGCGACAACCTCAAGAATCTGTTTAACGCCTTCCTTGCGCGGCCAGCAGCGGAAGACCAGATTGGGCCGATCCACGTGGCCGATCAGGCGGGTGGGCGTGCGCAGACCCAGCTGCACGACGATGTCTTCCTGCACCTGCGGCGTGGCGGTGGCGGTCAGGGCCATGCGCGGTACGTCGGGCATCTGGTCGAAGATGCTGCGCAACTGCCGGTATTCCGGCCGGAAATCGTGGCCCCAATGGCTGACGCAGTGGGCCTCGTCCACGGCCAGCAAAATGGTCTGCTCCTTAAGCTGCGCGATCAGGTCACCGGCCACCAGGCGCTCGGGGCTGACATACAGCAGGCGCAGCTCGCGCCGCAGGAAACGCTGCCAGGCGCTACGCCGCTGGGCCTCGTCCAGATTGGCGTGCAAGGCCGCCGCCGCGACCCCAGCCTCGGTGGCGCCGGCCACCTGATCATCCATCAGGGCGATCAGCGGACTGACCACCAGCACCAGGCTCTGCCGACTGGCCGCGGGCACCTGGTAACACAGGCTTTTGCCGCCGCCGGTGGGCAGCACCACCAGGCTGTCCCGCCCCGCGATCGCCGCCGCCACCGCCTCGCCCTGCAAGGGCCGGAAGGCGGCATAACCCCAGTGGCGTTGCAGGACCTCAAGACTGGCGGCGGCGGACATGGGTCCGGGACGGTAGGGAGCGATCCGCAGGGGGAAAGCCTCGCCCCGGAATAAGCCAACCAGATATGAGCGGCAATGCTGCCCAGCTCACCCCCCGAGCGGCAGCTCCACGGTGAAGGTCGTGCCTTCGGTCCCGCTGATCAGGGAGACGTGGCCGCCCAGGAGGCCGGTCAGCTCGCGCACGATCGCGAGCCCTAAGCCGGTGCCGCCGGTCTGGCGGCTACGGTGGGCGTCGACGCGGAAGAAGCGGTCGAAGACCCGATCCTGATGCTCGGCGGGGATGCCGATGCCGCTGTCGCTGACAGCGATGCGGCAGGTGCCGTCCTGCTGGGTCAGGGCGACCCGCACCAGGCCTTCGGGACGGTTGTAGCGGATCGCGTTGGAGACCAGATTGCCGATGATCTGCCGCACCAGTTCGGGATCGGTGGTGGCCTCGATGCGCGACGCGGCATCCAGGCGCAGTACGACCTGCTTGGCGGTGGCCTGGGCGTGGAAGTCATCCAATACCAGCTGGGCCACGCTGACCAGATTGCACGACTGGGGCCGCACCAGCCAAGCACCCTGTTCGGCCCGGGCCAACATCAGCAGATCGCCGACCAGGCTGGTCAGGCGTTCGGACTGCTGGGCGATCCTCATCACAAATGGCTTGGCCACCGTGGGGTCCTCCAACCCGCCATCCAGCAGGGTGTCGCTGAACCCTTGGATGGCGGTGAGCGGCGTTTTGAATTCATGACTGACGGCGGCCATGAAATCGCGTCGCATGATCTCGACCCGGCGCAGCTCGGTGATGTCGGTGAGCACTAGCACGATCACCGGACCAGCGGGCACCATCATGGCACGCAGCCGCTTGCGGCGATGGTCGAATTCGACTTCACCGCCACCCGCACCGCTGGGCACGGCGGCGCGCAACACCGCCAATTTGCTGGCGAAGGCCGAGGCGGGAAGGTGTTCGTAGAAAAGCTGCCCGACCACCTCGCCG
>JBBQTJ010000285.1:0-4643 GCA_038213315.1 Planctomycetota bacterium | reverse complement strand
TCCAATCAGGTCAAGGCTGGCGACATCGTCGCGGTGCGCATCGCCGACGGCGAGCCGCGCTTCCTGCGCGAAGGCAATGATCGCAAGACGGCGGACAAGGTGATTCGTTGACGGAACAGCCGTCACGGGGTCACGGGGTCGCGGCGTCGCGAGGTCGACAGCACTGCCGCCACGGACGGCCCAGGGTGCCCGCGATGCAGTCGACAATCAGACACCGCGACACCGCGACGCCGCGACGTCGCGACAGAAGCCGCCATTTCTGGCATCGCGCGGCTGCAGCGCTCTTCCGCGCCGCCATCCCGCGCCGGGCTTGGCCCATGCCGGCGGGGGCCGTGGAATTTTCGGCCAGGACCCGCGACGGCGTGCGCCTGGCGGGTTGGCAAGTCAGGCCGGCGGGCGACGTGCGCGGCACGGTGCTACTACTGCATGGCATCGTGCACGACTGTTCGATGGACGGTCTGCCGGAGTGGGGGCGCTGGTGCGCGGCAGAGTTGGGCTGGCACGTGGTGGCCATCGATCTGCGCGGGCATGGGCGCAGCAGTGACGGCTTGCCCAGCCTGGGCGCCCAAGAGGCCGAAGATGCCAGGGATGTCCTGGATGTCCTGGCCCGGTCCGGTGCGCCCCGGCCCTGGGTGCTGATCGGCGGTTCGCTAGGGGCCTTGGCGGCTCAGCGCTTGGCCGTGACCGATGCGCGGGTGGATGGCTGCTTGTGCCTGGCCATGCCCGGGTCGCCCTGGGTCGGGGTGGTCAATGGTGGGCGGGCCGTGGCGGTCCTGGCGGCGCAGGAGCTGGCCCCGCTGCTGCCCCGCCCGTTAGTTCCGGTAGCGCAGCTGGGCCTGGGGTTCATTGGCGCCTTCGCCCGGCTGGTCGGCCGGCTGCTGGTGATGGCCCATGGCTGGGACGTGCTGGCGGATGGCGATGCGCGGAATCTGCCGCTACGGCATCGGCCGGTGCTGGCACACCTGATCGGCGACCAGGACCGCTTTGACTGGCGGGCGACCTGGCGGGCTTGGCGGCACCTGCGCGCCCAGGGCGTTCCCGGCTGGTTCACCCTGGTGCGTGGCCGGCGACATCCGCCCCAGGAGGGCAATCTGCTGCAATGGCACGAGGGCATCGCGGCGGCCTTGCGGCGCATGGATCGGGCGGTGCGGGGCGACCTGGGCGGGCCGCAGGTGGCTGTCGTCCGGGGTTGAGGACCCTCACCGATTCTTGATTGGCAGGGCCGCCGCCGTCCCGATCCTGCGCGCCCATGCGCCATGCTCCCCTGGTCTCCGCCACTCTCCTCCTCGTCCTGTTCACCGGGTGCACGGATGATGCCCGCATGCCCCGGGGGATGATGTTCAACAGCGATGGGCTGCCGGTGGCGAATACGGCGTACAACTACCGCAAGGATCGCGAGGCGGTCATCGTGCGTCAGCTGGATGACCAGTTCAAACCCCACTGGCGCAGCGAGGCCAAGCTGGCCGAACTGCCGGCCATGGACGCCAGCGCGGATGCGGACTGGGAGTGGACGGCTGCCACCCTCACCGTGACCATGATTGGCGACGGTCAGGCGCCGCTGCCCGAGACCGAGGCGGCGATCCAGCAGGCAGTGGTGGATTTCATGCGGCCGCAGATGCGCCGTCCGGCCAAGCCCCAGGTGACGGTGGCCAGCATCACCGATCCCGTGCGCTTCGCCGCCCGCCCGGCTGCCGCTGCCGCACCGGCAGCAGTTCCCGTGGTGGTGGTTGCGACCAGCGCCTCGGCGTCCGCGCCTGGTCCCCGCGCCTACGAAATCCAGGCCGGCGATACCCTGGCTGAGATCAGCGCGGTGTTCTATGGCACGCCGAAGCGTTGGCGCGACATCGTCGCCGCCAATCCCGGCCTGGATCCTGCCGCCTTGACCCCTGGCACCCGCATCATCCTTCCCTGAGAACCTGTGAGCACGCCATGACCACCCCGCGCATCGCCCTGATCACCGGCGCCACCAAAGGCATCGGCTTCGAAACCGCCCGGCAGTTGGCGGGCCAGGGCATCACGGTGCTGATGGGAGCCCGCGACGCGGCCCGCGGGCAGGCGGTGGCGGCCACCTTGGCGGCCGAGGGCTTGCCGGTCAGTGTCCTGGCCCTGGACGTCACCGCTGCGGCCTCGATCGCTGCGGCGGTGGCCACGGTCGAAAGCCTGCACGGCCGGCTCGACATCCTGGTGAATAACGCCGGCATCCTCGACTACGGCGCTGACACCGGTCCGTCGACCACTACGATCGACACCTTCCGGCGCATCTTCGACACCAATTTCTTCGGCCTGGTGGCCGTGACGCAGGCCTTCCTGCCGCTGCTGCGTCGCTCACCGGCTGGCCGCATCGTCAACCTGTCGAGCATCCTGGGCAGCCATGGCGAGCATGCGGATCCCAATTCCACCATCCATCAAGTCCGCTTGCCGGCCTACGATTGCTCGAAATCTGCGGTGAATCTGTTCACCATCGAGCTGGCCTTGGAATTGAAGGATACCGCGATCAAGGTGAATGCCGCCCATCCGGGCTGGGTAAAGACCGACATGGGCGGACCGGACGCGCAGCTTGAGGTCGCCGCAGGCGCGAGCACCAGCGTGACCCTGGCGACCTTGGGCGCGAACGGCCCTAGTGGCGCCTATCACCACCAGGGCAATCATCTGCGCTGGTGATGCTGCTGAGTGGGTTTTGCCGTGTAACAGTTCAGGTCCGGGCGCCGAGTGGCGGTGGCGGCATACAATCGGGCGAAGCGCGATGCCGCCACGGTTCTAGAGCGCAGCGACGAAACCGAGCCGCGACCAAGCCCGGGGGGTAGGCCGCAAGGCCGTAGGGACGAAGCCCCTGAGCAGGCAATTTGCCGTTTTAATGTCGAAACAAGTATCGTCCGCATCATTCTTGAAGCGCTGCTGCCGGCGTCGTAGCCGGCGTGGTGGAAACGTGCGCGTGTGTGATCGTCGCGATGGAAGTGCAGTCGCAGGCTGAGGCAACAGCGCTGAAAAATGCGGAGAAAAGCCTTGGCGTATCACCATGATGCCGGCGTCAGGCGCCGCGCGCGGCATCATGGTCCCCACTGTTCACGCGGAATCACTATACTCGGAGGAAGCATCCATCCACATTTGAAGGAAATTCCATGAGCAGCTCACGTTTTTTTCCGTGCATGATCGGTAGCCTTCTTCTACTTTCTTCCCTGGCGATGGCGCTTGAAGGCGTCACCGGCAGCAAGGCGCTGGGCGCCACCGCCGCTCCGTATGGCTATCTGGAGTACCTGCCCAAGGGCTATGCCACCACCGGCAACTGGCCGCTGGTGATCTCGCTGCATGGCGCGGGCGAATCCGGCAATGGCACCAGCGATCTGCAGCGGGTGGCCGCACACGGCCCCTTCTATGAAATGAAGTCAGGCAAGGACTTTCCGGCCGTGGTGCTGGCGCCCCAGGCAACCATCCAGGCGGGTGCGTCCACGGGGTGGTTCTGGTACAGTACAGTGGACAAGTTCATCACCGAAGTGTCGAAGCTGTACAAGATCGACAGCAAGCGGATCTACCTGATGGGGTACAGCTCTGGCGGCAAGGTGGTCAACGACTACGCCTACTACTATCCAGGGAAGCTGGCGGCCGTCGTGCCCATGTGCCCGGCCGCTCAGAATATCACCTCCTATGCGACAGTGGACTATGCCAAGCCCATGGTCACGCCCCTGTGGGCGTTCCACGCGTTTGACGACGGCGCGGTCTGGCGCGACACGTCCATTCTCTGGGTGAATGGCATCGCCAAAGCCCGCAGCGGTGTGACCTCAAATGTGATGGCCACCTACCCCGCCGCCAATGCGGGCGGCGCTGCGGCCACGACGGTCACGGCCAGCACTCAGAACGGCACGACCTGGACGTGGACCGCGAATGTCACTGCGACGACCTCGGCCTATCCACTGCTGACCCTGTATCCGTCAGGCGGCCATGTTGGCGGGTGGGTTCCCACCTATCATAGCCAGGCGATGTGGAACTGGCTGTGGACGCAGCGGGTGGGCGGCCCGGCCCCGGCCCCAGTTCCGGCCGCGCCAGTGATTGCCGGGGTGACGGCCGAACGGCCCCTGGGCAGCACCAGCGCGCCCTATGGCTACCTGGAATACCTGCCCAAGGACTATGGCACCACGGCCAGTTGGCCCCTGGTCATCTCGCTGCATGGTGGCAGCGAGGATGGCAATGGCACCACCGAGTTGTCCCGGGTGGCGAGCCAAGGTCCGTTCTGCGAGATGAAGCAGGGCCGCGACTTTCCCGCGGTGGTCCTGGCCCCTCAGGCGACCATCCTGGCCGGGGCCACAGACGGCTGGTTCTGGTACAGCACCGTGGATTCCTTCATCGCTGAAGCGCGAAAAAAATATAAGATCGATGCCCAGCGGATCTATCTTATGGGGTATGGCGCGGGCGGCACCGTGGTGATGGACTACGCCTATTACTACCCCGGACGCGCGGCGGCCATCGTGCCAATGTGCCCAAGTCAGGCCTCCAAGACTGAATTCTACCGCATCGTCAAGATGCCGATGTGGTCCTTCCATGCTTTCGACGATGTGGTCACGCCGCGCACCTCCTCCACCCGCTGGATTGATGGGATCACTGGGGCACTGAGTGGGGTGACCTCCGAGGTGATGCGCACCTATCCTGGG
>JBBQTJ010000284.1:0-4649 GCA_038213315.1 Planctomycetota bacterium | reverse complement strand
AGGCTCAGACCTCTTCCGCGCGGCTCTTCAAGACGGCCATGAAGGCGCTTTGCGGGACTTCGACGTTGCCAATCATCTTCATGCGTTTCTTGCCCTCTTTTTGCTTTTCGAGGAGCTTGCGCTTACGCGAGACGTCGCCGCCATAGCACTTGGCGGTGACGTTTTTGCCGATGGATTTGATCGTTTCGCGGGCCACCACGCGGGTGCCGATGGTGGCTTGCAGGGCGATTTCGAAGAGGTGCTTGGGGATCTCTTCGCGCAGCGCTTTGACGATCTGCCGGCCGCGATATTCGGCGTTGGACTTGTGGCAGATGAAGCCAAGGGCGTCGCAGGGCTGATTGTGGACCAGAATGTCGACTTTCACTAGATCAGCGATCTGGTAGCCGGTGAATTCGTAATCCATGGTGCCATAGCCCTGGGTCACTGATTTAAGTTTGTCGAAGAGGTCGTAGATGACTTCCGACAGGGGCATGCGGTAGGTCAGTTTGCAGCGGCTGGTGCCGATGTAGTCCTGGCGCAGGAAATCGCCGCGCCGCTCTTGCACCAAGCCCATGACCGCGCCGATGCGGTCGGCGGGCAGGAAGAAATGGATGTTGACGATGGGCTCTTCGATCGAGTCGTAGCCGTCGTTGGGCAGTTCGCCCGGCGTGGTGATCTCGATGGTCGAGGGCTTGCCGTCGGCGTTGTAGGCGCCGCGCAGATTGACCCGATAGGTCACCGTGGGCGCGGTCTGGACCATGTCGAGATCGTGCTCGCGCTCCAAGCGCTCTTGGCAGATCTCCATGTGCAGCATGCCCAGGAAGCCGCAGCGGAAACCGTGGCCGAGGGCACCGCCGGATTCAGGGGCCCAGCGGAAGCTGGCGTCGTTAAGGGACAGCTTCTCGACCGCCTCGCGCAGCTGGTCGTAAATGGTCTCGCCCGAGGGGAACAGGCCGCAGTACACCATTGGCTTCATGTCGCGGAAGCCGGGCAGGGGTTCACCCTGGGCCTCTTCGCGGGTGATGGTGTCGCCAACCTTCACGTCCGAGAGTGATTTGATCGCGGCGCAGATGAAGCCCACTTCGCCAGCGACCAAGCCATCGGGGCTGGATTCCATCGCCGGGCGCAAGTAGCCGATATCGCTGACGTCGTAGGTGCGCTGGCTGCGGATCAGGCGGATCTTGTCGCCCTTGCGCAGGCTGCCGTTGACCACGCGGGCATACAGGATGATGCCGCGGTAATCGTCGTAGATGGCGTCGAAGACCAGGGCCTGTACCGGGGCGTTGCGGTCGCCGAGGGGGGCATGGATGCGTTCGACCACCGCGTCGAGGATCTCGCTGATGCCGATGCCGGCTTTGGCGCTGGCCATGATCGCGCTGTTGGCGTCCAGGGCGAGGCTGTCTTCGATCTCGATGGCGACCTCGTGGGGACGGGCGCTGGGCAGGTCGATCTTGTTGATGACCGGGATGACGTCGAGTTTCTGTTCAAGGGCGAGCAGGAAGTTGGCCACGGTTTGGGCCTGTACGCCCTGGTTGGCGTCCACCACCAGCAGGCAGCCCTCACAGGCTTGGAGGCTGCGCGTGACCTCGTAGCTGAAGTCCACGTGGCCGGGCGTATCGATCAGATTGAGCTGATAGCTCTGCCCATCCTTGTGCTTGTGCGTCAGGCACACCGCTTTGGCCTTGATGGTGATGCCGCGCTCGCGCTCCAGCTCCATGGAGTCGAGGACCTCCAATTCCTTGTCCTCCTTGGCCCGCATCGCCCCCGTGGCCTGCAAGAGGCGTTCCGCCAGGGTCGACTTGCCGTGGTCGATGTGGGCGATGATGCAGAAATTGCGGATCAGATGCTGAGGGTGGGGCATGGGAGGGGGCGCAGCCTAGGCCTCCCCCCCGGGGAGCAACCGGTGCAGCCCCCAGTCACCAACGCCCGGGCAAATGCACGCTGGATCATCATGGCGCGCTCGGCATCATGGCGCCATGGCACCTTTAACGTCTGCACTACCAAGTTGGCTTACTGAATTTATCGCCACCAATCCGGTCTTCCGGGTCTTGTCCGTGGACGGCGTCTGCTGGATCGATCCCTATACCGGCGCCATGATCCACGCTCCCTTCGGCTTCGAAGAGGTGGCCCGCCGTCATCTGGGGGCCACCCAGCCGTGGAAGAAGGGCCCGCCGCGCCGCCTTGAAGAGGTGCTGAAGATCCGCTGGCTCCAGTACCTGCGCTCCAACGTGGAGTTCCTGCCCAATCTGCGCATCTTTGTCCAGGGCTTCTGGCTCAACCCCTACACCGGACGCTGGGTCGGAGGCATTCCGTTGGAGAACGGCCGGATCGGTCTGCCCACCATCGATTTCCTGGCGGGGGTGCTGGCGGAGTGCCCCGAAGCCCAGGCGATGCGCACCTTGCACGAGTCAGAGCTCAGCCGCTGTTCGGACCTGGGTCCTCGGCACGTCGACACCGGGATCATCGGCCGGCTGACCGAGGGGCAGGCCCTGGAGCGGCGTCCGCCGTCGGGACGTCGGCCGACGCCCCTGGTCGGGGCCGTCGCCGAGGCCAAGCGTCGGGTGCGCGACGAGTTGGCCACCGCCCTGGTCCGTCCGCCCACCATCGAGGGCTGGCAGGTGGTGTTCCACTATGAGCCACGCTCGGTCAGCGGGCGCGACCTCTACGATGTCATCGAACTGGATAAGAAACGGTTGTTCTTCCTGGTGGGCAGTTTGGGCGGTGTGGCCCAGGATTTCAGCGCCGTGGCCATCCAGTTGCTGAAGGACATCCGCGCCATCGCCATCGAGTGCCACACGGGCATGGACCTCTTCGCCCGCTTGAATGACGCCTTCAAGCCGCGCATCCGCGCCGGCACCACCATCGCGATGTACGGATACGAGCTGGACCATGGCCAGAAGACCATGACCTGCTTCAGCGCGGACCATCCGCCGGCGATGCTGGTCAGCCCGCGCCGCGTCAGCCCCCTGGCCCAACTGACCAGCGATGGACGCTCATTCGGCCATCTCAGCGCCATGGATTACCGCCGCACGGTGAAACCGCTGGTGGTCCATCTTGAACCCAGCGACATGATCCTGTTGCCGACGGCGGGGCTGGCACGGGTGCGCAATGCCGTGGGCGAAACGGTCGGCAACCAACGGCTGTTCTCCATGTGGGCCAAGCATCGGGAGCGCGGCCTGGGCGAACTGGTGGCCGGCACCGTCAAATCGGTCAAGCAGTTTGCCGGCGGTAAACCCACCGAGGACATGACCATGCTGGCGATCCGGCTCAAGGATGCCGACAACCAGCTCTCAACCCAGGCGATCGACAAGACGTGGTTGGGCGGCATGGAGTAGTTTCGAGTTTCGAGGCTGTTTACCTCGAAACTCGAAACTAAAAACTATTCCATCCCCCCCAGCCAGCTCGTCCCCAACGCGTCTTTCCGCTGCCGGGCGGCGGGGCGCAAGGCCACCAACATCAGGTCCTCGGCGGGGTGATTGCCGGAATGGGCCTCGGCGGCGTCGACCACCTTGGTGCACAGGGCCTCGGGGTCTTGGGCCAGATTGGCGACGCAGGCACCCAACAGGCGGAGGGCGCCAAAGGCTTCGCCTTTCGCATTGGCGGTGCGGGACAAACCATCGCCATGCAGCATGAGGGTGTCGCCGGCGCACAGTTGGAATGAGACCGGACGCAGTTGGCGTCGCAGGGCATCGCCGGCCGCGGGGCCGATCGCCACTCCGGCGCTGCCGATGCGGGCCACGGCGGTTTCGCGGTTCGGATTCAGCAACAGGGCCGGGGGATGGCCGCAGCTCAGCACCGTGACCATGCCGCTGCCCAGGTCGACCAGGGCGAAGCAGAGGGTCAGCCGGCAATCCTGATGGAGATCGGGGCGGATCTCATCGCCCAATCGCACCGCCAGTTCGATCAGGCTGGGGGCCTGGGGCGCGAGGGTGCGCAGGACTTTCAACGTGACGGCGGGAAAAAGGGCGAGTCCTGGCCCTTCACCATCGACCCGGCCGACTGCCATCAATAAGCGGCGTTTGGGCAGTTCGATCAGATCGTAGAGCTCGCGGGGGATCACGGCCTGATGGCGGCTGGCCACGGCCAGCTGCCAGCCGTCCAAACGCGCGGGTCGGGCCAACATCTTGATCAGACCGGCGCGGATCTGGTGGAAATCGGTGCGGCGCGCATCGGGTCGCGCCGCCTTGGCAGCAGTCGGGGGACGGGCCACCGGTTGGGCTGGGCGGGGCTTGGATTGAGGCCCGCTGGCGGCGAGGGCCTCCAGTCGTGCTGGTTCGATCAACCGACCTTCCTGGGCTTCGCGGCATTGGGACAGGGCCAGGGCCATCTGTATCAAGGTGGACATGGCCACCTTGCCGGCCTCGAGTTGCACGGTCGGCAGCCAGGCGCCCGTGTAGGGGTTGAGCCAATGTCCCTGGGCGAAGATGCGTAGCTGCGGCAAGGATTCGATGTGCTGACGCAGCCACTGCAGCCAGCGCGCCACCAGCAATTCCGCCAGCGGCTTGGCGGCACTCCGTTCCCAGGCCCGAGCTTTCATCAGATGGCGCAGGGCCACCTCACGGTGGCCATTGGGTGCAGCCAGCACCTGGCTGGAATAGGGATCGATCCAACCCTTGCCGTCCATGGTCAAGACCCGGAAGGCGGGGTCCTTGTCCATCGCTTCACGCAGC
>JBBQTJ010000283.1:0-4660 GCA_038213315.1 Planctomycetota bacterium | reverse complement strand
GGTTGTAAAAGATCTTTGGAGCCACCTGCCGGAGTTGAACCGGCGACCCACTGTTTACAAAACAGTAGCTCTACCAGCTGAGCTAAGGTGGCGGCACCAACCCTGACCCGGGCGGGAAAGGGGAGGCGCAAGCTAAGAGAGTGTCCAAAGGTGTCAAGGGGGCCAGGAGGAGGACAGACGACGGGCAGCCGTCGCGGGGTCGCGAGGTGAGGAGGATCGCCTGCCAAGCGAAGCGGCCCCGGAGCCTACCGAAACGCAGCGGAAGCAGCCGGTCGCGGGGTCGCCAGGTGGCCGCAGCCAGACATCAGGACCCAGCGAGCGAACCGTCGCATCAATGGAAGGGCCCGCCTCAGCCTGCGTCCCCCGTCGGTCAGGCGGGCTTAAGCCACGCGCCCGACCAGGCGCGCCATGCCGATGGCCCCGCTAGCCCGCGACCCGCCGCGGCCGCGCCTCATTCCGACTTCACCGCCGTCCAGGCTGAATCCCACAGCTTCGAGGCCTTGCCCAGATCCTGCAGGTAGAGCAACTTGGACATTACCGCCGCCGGCGGGTAGATGGCCGGGTTCTTGAGATCCTCGGGAGTGATCTTGGGCAGAGCCGCCTCGATCGGGGACGCGTAATGGATGAAGTTGGCGTTACGCGCGGCGATGTCGGCATCGAGCAGGAAGTTGACTAGCGCGTGCGCCCCCTTCTTGTTCGGCGCCTTGCTGGTTACCAGCATCACGTCGACCCACAGATTCCCACCTTCGACCGGCACCTCATAGCGCAAGTTGGGCTTCTCGACGGCGGCCCGGGCGGCGTCGCCGTTGAATACCACCGCCACCGCCGCCTCGCCGGCCAGCACCTTGTTCTTGCCGCCCGTTCCGCTGTCGAAGCCCAGGCACTTCGCGCCCTTCTTGGCCGCCACCAGCTTGTCCTTGGCGGCGCGCACCTCGGCCAGATCGACACTGTTGATGTCCTTGCCCATCGCCAGCAGGGTGCAGCCGAGCATGGTCTTGGCCTCATCGAGCAGCACATAGGGACCGGGCGCGGCGGCTGGGTCCAGCACCCACTTCCACGAGCACGGTGAGGCCTTCACCTTGTTGGTGTCGTACATGATCCCGACCGAACCCCAAAAGTACGGATAGGTATACTGGTTGTTCGCATCGAACGGCGGGTTCAGCCAGGTTTTGGCGACGTTGGCGCGATTCGGGATCAGCTGCTGGTCGAGGGGCTGCACCAGCTTGAGGGCGATCATCTGCTTGATGATGACGTCGGTGGCCACCACCACGTCGTACTGGTCGGTGCCGCCGGTCTGCAGCTTGGCGATCATGTCCTCCTGGGCCTCGTAGACCTCGATCTTCAGGTCGTAGCCGGTGCGCTTGGTGAACTCGGCCACCAGCGACGGGTCGATGTACTCGGAGTACATGAAGGCGGTGACGGACTCGCCGGCCGACAGGGCGGAGGCGGCAATGAGCAGGGCGATGAGGGGGCGTGCAGGGCTGGGCATGGTTCACTCCGGCTGGTGTCGTTTGTGGATAACTGAGACGGCCAGGATGGCGAGCATCGTGGCCGCGACGATGACAGTGGAAAGCGCATGGATCTCGGGCGTCACACCGCGGCGGACGCTGGCGTAGATCAGGATCGGCAAGGTGGTCGAGTCGGGACCGGTGACGAAGAATGAGACCACGAAGTCGTCGAGCGAGATGGTAAACGCCAGCAGGGCCCCGGCGACGATGCCCGGGGCAAGCTGCGGCAACAGCACCCGCCACCACAGTCCCCAGCGGCTGGCGTACAGGTCGCGGGCGGCCTCGATCTGGTCGCGCGGTATGGTCACCAGCCGGCTGGTCACCACCAGGCAGACGAAGGATATCTGGAAGGTGGTATGGGCGACGACCAGGGTGATCATGCCGGGCTTGAATACCGGCCACCATTCGCGCAGCACCGCAAAAGCACCAACCAGGGCGATCGCCAAGAGGATGTCGGGGGTGACCACCGGCAGGTTGATCGCCAGATCGGAGCCGCGGCGGAACCAGCGTGGCCACGGGATGCGCGCGAGGCCGACCGCCAGCAGCGTGCCGAGAACGGTGGCGATGGCAGTCGACAGCAGGCCGACGACCAGGGTGTTCCACGCCGCCTCCAGGATCGCATGGTTGTGGGCCATGCGCACATACCAGTCCCAGGTGAAGCCGCCCCAGCTCTGGCCATGGCGGGTGGCGTTGAATGACAGCACCGCCACCGCCGCCAGCGGCACGTAGAGCAGGAAGAGGCCGGCGAAGGTCGCCGGCGCGATCCACCAGGCGAGGCGGCGCATCAGCGGCCCTCGGTGCGTTCGCTGACCGCGCGCAGGCCCACCAGGGCGAGCAGCGACGCCACGATCAGGAACACGCCGGCGGCGGCGCCAAACGGCCAATCGCTCATTGAGCCGAACTGCAGCTGGATGAGGTTGCCCACCAGCATGAACTTGGCGCCGCCAAGCAGGTCCGGTACCACGAACATGCCCAGGCTGGGGATGAAGGTGAGGATGGTGGCGGCGATCAGCCCCGGCATGCACTGGCTGACGATGGCATGACGAAAGACGCGCAGCCTGCCGCCGTAGAGGTCGCGCGCCGCCTCGACCAGGTTCCAGTCGAGCCGCTCAATGCTGGTGTAGAGTGGCAGGACGGTGAACGGCAGCATGCAGCTGACCATCCCCAGGTAGACGGCGAACCCGCTCGGATACAGCGCGCCGCCGGGCGGGATCAGGCCGAGCTGGCTGGCCAGCCAGGCCGGGGGCATCTGCCCACCGAGGAGTTGCTGCCAAGCGTAGGTGCGGATCACCAAGTTGACGCAGCTCGGGACCATCACCAGCGCCAGCAGCAGGTGGCGCACACGGGGCCGGTGGTTGGCGATCCAGAAGGCCATCGGGAACGCGAGCGCCAGGCAGATGCCGGTGGTGACTGCCGCCAGCCAGACGCTGCGCCAGAGGATGAGGAGGTTGTTATAGGAGAAGCCGAGTTCGTCGTAGCCGGCCAGGCGCCACAGGTTGGCAGTGGTCAGTGTCCATTCGACGCCGCCGTACTCGCCGCGCGTGGCAGCGGAGAGTGCCCCCAGTCCGACCAGCGGCGCATACAGGAAGACCGCCATCCACAGCAGGCCCCAGCCGATGAGCATCAAGCCGCGGATGAACAGCCGCGGCCGGGTGGTCAGGTCTCCGTCGATGACGATCGGACGCGCCATGTCAGTCGGCAAGCGGTATGATGTTGGACGGCGGCAGCTCGATCCACACCGTCTGGCCTTCGTGGTAGATCTGGTCGGGGTTGACCATGATCACCAGCGGCGGTGCCTGGCCGACCCGCGCGCGCAGTTCCCAGTAGTCGCCGCGGAACAGGCGTTCCTCGATCACCGCCTGGAAGCCGTTCACCGCCGGCTGCTGGTCGCGCACCTCGATGTCCTCAAGCCGCACCGCGAGGGTGCCCTGGCGCCAGGGCGGCGGCGCCTCGAGACGCAGCGGGCCGAAGGGTCCCTGCACCGTGTCGCTGCCATCTGACGTCACCGGGAAGCGGTTGCCCACGCCCATGAATTCAGCGACGAATTGGTTGACCGGCCGCTCATAGACCTGCTCTGGCGTGCCGTCCTGGATGATGCTGCCGCCGTGCATGATGAGAATGCGGTCCGACACCGCGATCGCCTCGTCCTGGTCGTGGGTCACCAGGATGAAGGTGATGTCGTAGCGGCGCTGGATGCGCTTGAGCTCGACCTCCACCTCCTTGCGCAGCTTGGCGTCGAGGGCCGACAGCGGCTCGTCGAGGAGCAGCACCTCGGGCTCGTTGACCAGCGCCCGCGCCAGGGCCACACGCTGGCGCTGGCCGCCCGACAACTCGTGCGGGTAGCGCTGGGCGAGGTCGGCGATGCGCAGGATGTCCATGGTCTCGCGGCAGCGGCGGGCGACGTCGGCCGCTGGCACCCGCCGGCTGCGCAGCCCGAAGGCAACATTGTCGAGCACCCGCAGGTGCGGGAACAGGGCGTAGCTCTGGAAGACGGTGTTGACCGGCCGACGTTGCGCCGGCAGGGCGAGCAGGTCGGTGCTGCCGAGGGTGATGGATCCGCTGTCCGGCATGTCGAAGCCGGCGACGAGGCGCAGGAGCGTGGTTTTGCCGCAGCCGCTGGGGCCCAACAGAGTGATGAACTGCCCGTCGGGCACCTCCAAGGAGAGGCCCTTGAGCACGCTCACCTTGCCAAAGCTCTTGGACAGGTCGACGATGCGCAGATCAAGGGGCGTTGCCACGCGAGCAGCTTATGGCGAACTCCTTTGTAACAACCGGCGGGTTTCGACTATCCCGCGATGTCACTGGCCGTCGCACTACCGTGGATTTACCTTGGTGGACTGGATGTCGACTCGGCGTCCCCGCGACGGCCGTCCTCTCACACCCCCGCGAACGTCAACTGTCCGATGGCCGGCAAGTCGCCGACAATCGGCCGCAGGTACGGCAGCACCGTCGCCGCCACCACGTCGTTGCCGGCGGCATTGAGCCATTCCCGCGGCATGGGGCGGGTGTTCTTGGCCACGGTGGGCAGCGGCGTGACGAAGGTGCTGATGGCGTAGGGCTCGGCGCGTTTGAAGGCGATGGAGCCGCTGCGCGTGCCGGCCAGCACGGCGGCCACGGCGGCCGTGCCGGCCAGGCGCGCTTCGCTGGCGTCC
>JBBQTJ010000282.1:0-4665 GCA_038213315.1 Planctomycetota bacterium | reverse complement strand
CGCACCAGGAAGGCTATGGGCTGGGAGTGGTAGCGCTGGATGGCCATGGTGGCGTCAGCGAGCGCGCCGGCGGGATCCTGGTCGTTGGCCAGGGCGCGCAGCAACCATAGGTTTTCACTGCGGCCACCCTGCTCAAGGCTTTGGTTGAGGGCCTCGCGCGCGAGAGCGGATTGTCCTTGGATCAGCAACCGGGTCGCGCTCACCCAGTCGCGATGCGCCGCGGCCAGCCGACCGCTGCTAGCGGCGCGCAGGTCCTCATCCAAGGTTGCCGCAGCGCTGGCTGACCAGGTCCACACCTCGGGCCAGGGGCGACTGGTCACCGCCAGGTGCAGCGCGGCATCGGCCAGGGCCAAATGAATGCGGGCACGCAGCTCGGGATCCGCAATGGTCACCGCGGTCGCACGGCGCAGGCTGGTGATGGCATCCGCATCCGACATGTCCAGGGCCTGGGCCCGGCCCAGGATGAACCACGGTTCGGGATCATTGGGGAGCAGTGTGGCGATGGACCGGGCGGTTGACGCCGTGCCGGCCAGGCTGGCCCTGACCAAGGCCAGATCTTCGTCGTCCAGGCGGCGGGCCAGGGAATCGTCGGCTTCCTCCAGGCGCAGGCGAAGACGCTGCTCGGTCACGTGCAGCTCGGCCTGCTGGTGCAGGGCCCGATCGGCCGCCCGCAGTTCCCGCTCGGCAGCCAAGGCGCGACGCATGGTGTCGTGGTTGCGCGCCAGCAGCAGCACGGCGGCGGCCGCGCTGGCCAGCAGGGTCAGGCCGAGCACGCCGCCCAGGAACCAGGGCAGGGGCCGCAAGTGCATGCGGTTGCGCCAGCGCCGCCAGACGGACGGGGGGCGGGCCAGGGGCACCTGTCCATCCAGATAGCGGTCGAGCTCGTCAGCGAAGGCCCCTGCGTTGGCATAGCGGTCGGCGGGATTCTTGGCCAGCGCCTGCAAGGCAATGGCGACCAGGTCGGGGGGGCCCGGCGGCAGCTCTGGCTCGTCCTCGATCACTGCCCGCAGCACCGCATAGCCCGAGATCCCATTGAAGGGCGGCCGGTCGGCCAACAGATGATACAGCGTGGCACCCAGGCCATAGACGTCGGTGCGCGCGTCCAGGGCCCGGCTGTCGCCGTGGGCCTGCTCTGGCGCCATGTAGCCGGGCGTGCCGACGATGTGGCTGTGGGTGATGGAAGAGCCGGGCTCGATGGTGCGAGCTAGGCCGAAATCCAGTACATAGGCGTGGCCATTTCGATCGACCATCACGTTGTCAGGCTTCAGGTCGCGATGCAGGATGCCCTGTTCGTGGGCGCAATGGATGGCGCGGGCCACATCGCGCAACGCCACCAGCCGATCGCCGTGCCAGCGGTCGAGCGTGACCCCATCGATGAGCTGCATCACCAGGTAGGGTGGTTGGCTGCCGACATCCAGGATCTTGGCGATGTGGGGATGGTCGAGGCGGGCGGTGAGATGGGCCTCGCGGGCGAAACGGGCGAAATCATCCAACGACCGTCCGGTCAGCAGCTTGATCGCCACCTCGCGGCCGAGCCGCTCATCCCAGGCCCGGAAGACCTGCCCGCTGCCCCCGCCGCCGAGACGGTCCTGGACGCGATAATGGCCCAGGCGGTCCGGCACCTGGTCAGTCCGGGGCAGGACCACCGTTATCGGCTGTAAGGTCGCCGGTGGCATGGCCAGCGCAGACGGTGGAATCCGCCCAACCTTACCATCCCGGGCATGGCCGGCCGGTTGGGCTGGTCAGTCACTCGCTTGACCTGGGCCTTTCACCGCCGTGACACCCCTGACCGGACCCATGCGGTCAGCGCCGTGGCCGACGACCTCGCGGGCATGACTGACCGGCTTACCATGGGTGACCACCGCAAGTTGTTCAGGCAGTAGGCAGGCGGCTATCTTCACGAACCATTCATGCGGCATTCATCCATGACCTGAGCGTTGCAGGTTAGCGCTCTCACGGGTGCTGCTTCGGCTTAAGGCCGGGAAAACCAACCCATGCTGCCTCATCCCCACCGTGCCCGCCTCGCCCTGCTGCTGGCGGCCATCCTCGCCCTGCCGTTACCGCTGTCGGCCTATGCGGCTTTCGAGTCGGTGCAGGCGGCGGAGCCGGCCTGGTTGCGGCCCTCGCCGGCGGCCCAGCCCGAGGGGGATGTCATCTATCGGATGGTGCGACGTGGCGGCGAGGTCACCATTGAGGTGCGTAATCGCGGCGCCATCTCTGCGACGGTGGCGTGGAGCCTGCCGGGCTGGTGTCCGCCGGGGACCCTGATCAGCGCCGTGGTGCCGGCCCACGGGAATTTTCGCCAGGTCATCCCGGTGTTGCGCCTCGATCAGGAGTTGCTTCAGGCCCAGGTGGCGCCCCCGGGTGCCGCTGCGCCGGACGTCATGCCCTTGCCCATCGCTATGGCCTACGGCGCGGTCGCGGCCAGCGAGGACGCGCGCTTTGCCAGCACACTATTGTCCTACACCGCGGACAAGGTCGCGAACGGTGACCTGGATATCCATCTGCGCTGGGAGGGGGACCGCCCCCTGCACGCGGCTTGGCGCCTGGTGGGCGCCCCGGGCCTGACCCTGCCGCGCCTGCACCTGCTGCCCGGCCAGATCGAAGAGGTGATCCTTGCAGCGCCGGCCTGGAGCGGGCCGGGCACGCCCATTATCGAGGTCTGGGACGTGCGCCTGGGCAATGACCAGGGTCCGACCAGCGTCGCCGACGCGGCGATGGCCCCCGCCCTCCTGCCGCAGCGGGAGGGCTGGTCAGCCTGTGGCAGTGGGGAGCCCGCCCAGGGCGGATGGAACGCGGCGGCGGTGCACTGGCAGGCGGTGGCAGTGGGCGAGCGAGTCACCGGCATCCGCCTGTGGAATCGCGCGCCCCAGGCCCTGGCCCTGCGCTGGTGGCTCCTTGACGGCCCCCCGGGCGGTAGCGTCGATCTGGCGGGCGGGGCTGAACTCACCCTGCCCCTGGCCGGGCCCGGCATGTCGGCGGACCAGCTTTTGTGGGTCATGACCGCTCCAGAGGGCATCGACGGACAAGCTCTGCCCGGGCCCTGGACCGGGGCCAGTCCCCTGGCCCTGCCAGGCGGCCAGCCGGTGCAGCCCCAGCGGGGCGACGGGCATTTCAATCCCGCCCAGGTCATGGCCCAGGCGCACGCCGCAGCCAATGGCGGCGTGGCCGTGACGGTGGTCAACCGCCTAGCCTGCCAGCTCGACGCGGTCATCGCGGTGGGCGGGGCGCGGGCCGCGATCAGCCTGGCGCCCGGTGCCAGCGCCACCGCGGTCCTGCCCGGCCTGCGCTACTCCGCCGCCCTGGCGACGGCGCCGGTGGCCATCGCCGAGGTCCGCCTCGACAGGGGCGAGGCGTGTTGCGGCACCTTCGACTGATCGGCGCGACGCTGCTGCTGACGGCGGCTTGGGGCCAGGCCCTGGACCAGCGGCACGAGGACCAGTCGCGCGCGGCCCTGGACCAGTGGCGTGAGGGCCGGGCACTTTTCTTGCGCGAGACCCTCCCCGGCGTGGGCGCGCCCACCCACGTGCTGCGCCGCCGCGACGGCCGGCCGGCCTTGGACCTGGGCCGGGCCTTTGCCTGCGCCCTCTGCCACAATGTGCCGCTCGGTGACGGCGGCGCCGGGGCGACCATTCTGCGCGCTGGCGCCGGGCGCAGCACGCCCCACCTCTTCGGCGCAGGGGCGCGGGAGCAGGTCGCCCAGGCCATCGCCGCGGACCTGATGGCTGCCGCCGACCGCACTGGCGACGGCCTGGTGGGACCCGCGGACCGGCCTTTTCCGCCGGCTGAGGTTCAGGGTGTGAGTTTCGGACGCTGGGACGATGGCCGGGGCCGGCCGGACCTGGATGCGGCCATCGTCCTGCGGCCGTTGGCGGCCAAGGGCATGGCCGTGGCGGCCGAGGACGCCCGCTTCGTCGGCTGGGCCATCAGCGTTCCGGCCTTTGGGTGGGGCGAGGACGCAATGCGGCCGGCCCTCGACGGCACGGCCTTGCGAAGCTTCATCAGCGGGGCCTTCGCCCAGCACGCCGGCCTTCAGGCCGATGACCCGGCAGCGGGGTTGCGCTCGCCTCTGGGCGCGGCCCTGCTGCCGCATGCCGCCATCGACCCGGGCCGGCGCCGCGACGCGGCCGGCGTCAGCCGCGATGACCCCGATGGCGACGGGGTGCTCAGCGAGCTGCGCAGCGCGGACATCACTGCCTTGGAGCGCTTCCACCTCGACCATCCCGAGCCGCCGCCGCCGCGGTTGGAGGGTGCCGCAGCGGCTGGGCGCCAACGCTTCGAGGCCATCGGCTGCGCCACCTGCCACCGTCCCGACTGGGCCTTCCCCGCCGTGGCCGACCGCCGCGCCCTGGCCTGGACCTGGACCGCGACGGGGGCTTGGCCCGCGCCACGTCCACCCGGCCCCCTGGCCGTCACCGGCATCTACAGCGACTTCCGCAGCCACGACCTGGGCCCGGCCCTGCACCTAGTCCACGATGATGGCACGGTCATCATGCAGGTGCGCACGCCGCCCTTGTGGGGCGTGGCCAGCAGCGGCCCCTGGCTGCACGACGGCCGCGCCCTGGACCTGGACGATGCGGTCCGCGCCCATGGCGGCGACGCCGCAGCCAGCGCTGCCGCCTACGCGGACGACGCGGCGACGCGGGACGAGGTCCTGGCCTTCCT
>JBBQTJ010000281.1:0-4667 GCA_038213315.1 Planctomycetota bacterium | reverse complement strand
CGCAAAGAAGTGGACACCCACGGTGACCTGTGGCTGTCGGTGGTGGAAGCCACCGGCCAGCCGCGGGCCTTCCGCTGAGGGTGGTCAGCTGGCCGCTTCCGGCTGGGTGAACTTGATGAAGACCACGTGGTCCATCTCGCTGCCTGGCTCGTTCTCGTCGGTGACGTAATCGCGTTCGATCGAGCGCAGTTCGACGGTGTCGACCTGGGCGGCGGGGATCTGGCTCAGCGTGCGGTTGGCCAGGGTCTCCAGCTGTTCAAAGCTGTTGGCCGCTTCTTCAAGCAGGCTGATGATGCGGATCTGGATATGGTCAGCCATGGTAGTGCATGGTGGGCCGGCATTGGCGGGCCGCAAGAACACCTGCCCCCCTAGCAGAAATATCAGCCCCCGGACGGTCACCGTCCGGGGGCTGATCGGTGAAACTCCTAGCCACTGGCCAGCCGGCAGCAGGTCGCTGCGGCTGGCGCGCGGCGTAGTCTCGACCTATTTCTTGACTGGGCTGGTCGCGGCCGCAGCCGGGGCGGCGCCTCGCTTAAGGATCAGCGAGAAGCCCATGTCGTTGTTCTCGGGCGCCATGGCCAGGGTGCCGTCCTCCTGCTGGGTGATGAGCGTCGTCTCGCCCTTGGGATCGGCGATGGTCCCGGTCTTGTCACCGGTGGAGACGAAGGAAGTGGCGGGCAGGACTTCCTTCTTCCCCATTGGATCGGTCATGGTCATGCCGTTGGCGTCGAGGCTGATTGCGACCTGGGACATCATCGGGATCATCATGCCCTTCATCATCTGCTGCTGGTCGGCGGGCATGGCCGAGAATTGCTCGGACTTTTCCATCGCGGCGGTGAAGGCATCGACATCCACCACCCAGTTGCCCGCGAGGGTGGCCAGGTCGAGGGCGGACGCGGGCAGACAGACACAGGCGGCGAACAGGGTGGCGGCGAGACGCATGGCGACCTTTCTGCGGTCGTTGGGGTGAGCGGGGAGCGTGGCTGGCGGGGATTTGCCGGCAAGGCGCGGCTCTTCCCCGTGGCCCGACCAAGCCTAGCGTGCCGCCCACACCCCGGTCAGCGCAGGAAACGGTCCATGCTCAGCGTCGCAGCCCTCACGATGAACTTCGGCCAGAAGGTGCTGTTCGAGAACATTTCGCTGAAATTCCAGCCGGGCAACTGCTACGGCATCATCGGTGCCAACGGCACCGGTAAGTCCACTTTTCTCAAAATTTTGACCGGCGAACTGGATGCCACCACCGGGCAGGTGGTGATCGACCCGGGCAAGCGCATCGGCTGGCTGCGTCAGGACATCCACGGCAACGAAGAGCATCGCGTCATCGACGTGGCGCTGATGGGCCACCGCGAGATCTGGGCCCTGCAGGCGAAAATAAATGTCCTCAGCGCCAAGGCCGACTTCAGCGACGCCGACGGCGAGGCCCTGGGCAAATTGCAGGAACGCTTCTCGGACCTGGACGGGTATACCCAAGAGACCGCCGCTGCCGAGGTGCTCACCGATCTGGGCGTGCCACCCGAGGTGCACGAGCAGACCATGGGCAGCATCGACACTGCGCTGAAAGTGCGCGTGCTGCTGGCCCAGGCGCTGTTTTCAAAGCCTGACATCCTGCTGCTGGACGAACCAACCAACAATCTCGACATCCCCGCGATCGTCTGGCTGGAAAAGTTCCTCGCCGATTATGACGGCGTGAACATCGTGGTCAGCCACGACCGCCACTTCCTGAACCGCGTCACCAGCCACACCTGCGACGTCGATTTCAAGACCATCCGCATCTTCAGCGGGCCCTACGACGTCTATCAGGCGCAAGAGCAGCTGGCCCGCGCCCACCGCAGCAAAGAGGCCGGGCGCGTCGAACGGCAGGTCCTCAAGCTCAAGAAGTTCGTCGAGCGCTTCAAGTCCAACGCCGCCCGCAGCAAGCAGGCCACCAGCCGCGTGAAGCTGATCGACCAGCTCTCGGGCCAGAAGGTGGTGCCCAGCTCGCGCGTCTCGCCGCGCCTCTTCTTCAAAGCCACCAAGGCCAGCGGCCAGGACGTGATCAAGGTCGAGAAGGCCACCTTCGGCTGGGACGGCGGCAAGCCCCTGGTGAAGGACCTGTCCCTGCGCATCGACCGGGGCGAACGTATCGGCATCGTCGGCCGCAATGGCATCGGTAAGACCACGCTGGTGCGCCTGCTGCTGGGCGAAATCCAACCCCAGAAGGGGGCCGTGACCTGGGGCCAGACCACCACCCGCGCCTACTTACCCCAGGAAGGCGGCAGCCTGTTCGCGAACAAGGAACTGTCGATCTACGACTGGGTCCGCCAGTTCACCGAGAACCAGGATATCAACGCGATCCGCGCCATGCTCGGCCGCATGCTCTTCAGCGGCGACGACGTGAAGAAGCCGGTCGGCGTACTGTCAGGCGGTGAGAAGGTACGCTGCCTGCTCTCGATGGTGATGCTGCAAGAGGCCAACGTCCTGATCCTGGACGAACCCACCGGCCACCTCGATATGGAATCCATCGAAGCCCTGCAAGAAGCCCTGGAAGAATACACCGGCACCCTGGTCTTCGTCAGCCACGACCGCGAATTCATCGACAGCCTGACCACCCGCACCTGGATCATGGACGACAACGGCACCTTCACCGACTGGCGCGGAAGTTACCTGGAATACCGCAAAACGCGCGAGCTGGAGTAGCCCGCCCTCTGGCGGTGGCCCATGGGCCACTCCCCACGTCGCAGCTGCCCGTGGTGGGAATGGCATAGCGAGCCAGGCGCCGCAGACCGCCCGAGTAAGCGAAGCAGCACGATGATTCCCGCCACATGAGCGTCAGATTTTTGAGCCAATGCAATTTCGGATTTCTGCCTATAACGCCGCAGGAGTTTCGCCATGACGACCATTCTTCCGCCACCCTCGGCGGTCCAGAGCATCATGGAGCACGTCCCCATCGGCGTGATCGTATTCGACGCCAATCTCATGGTGGTTGGCGCGAGTCGTCATGCCAACGCCTTGCTCGACTTTACGGAGCGCGATCTGATCGGGATCCCGCTCCATGATGCGATTGCAAAGGCGCTCGGCGAGGAAGCGGCGCAGAATCTCGGCGCCCATGTAGCTGCGGTGATTCAGCGCGGCAAGCCGACGACCTGGAACTCTTGTCGTCTTACGGCAGGCGGCGGGCAGCGCTTCGTGGATTGGGAAGCACGCCCCCTGGAGGTCGCCCGAGAAAAAGGTGCGTTGCTGACGATGATCGATGTCACCGAAAGGGAACAGGCTAAGAAGACCATCGCCGCCACGGAAAAGAGCCTGCGTCTCTTCTCCGAGGCGGTGCTCGATCATGCCCTCATCATGACTGACGTCCGTGGCCGGATCATGGATTGCAATGCTGGCGCCGCTATGATCACCGGATTTCCCAAAGAGGAGCTGGTCGGCCAACCGATTTCGATCATCTATTCCCGGGACGATATGCTGGCCGGGGTCCCTGAACAGGAATGGAAGACGGCCGCCAGCGAGGGCAGCCTTGCCCACCTGCGCTGGCACGAACGCAAGGATGGTGGCCGATACCACGCGCACGGCACCATTACGGCCCATGTCCTTCAGGATGAACTGCCCTGCTTCACGGTGGCCTTCCGCGACACGACGGAAGCAGTCCGCCAGACCGAAAGACTAGAGCGGGTCAGCGCAGAGCGGAAGGAAGCCATCAAGACCCTCACCACAGCGAACGCCAATTTACAGCAGTTCGCCTCGGTCGCTTCCCATGACATGCAGGAACCGCTGCGCATGGTCACGAGCTTTCTCACCTTGCTACGTTCCCGCTATGGCGGGGACCTTGACGCCAAGGCCAGTGAGTACATTGAATTCGCGATCGACGGGGCCCAGCGCATGGGGCGCCTCATCCGCAGCCTGCTCGACATCGCACGTATCGACCATGGCGAGGTGGCCCTGCAGGAGGTCAGCGCCGACCTCGCGTTCGAGGAAGCGAGGAAGAACCTCCAGCAAGTGGTGATCGAGACCAGCGCCACCGTCGAGTGCGGCCGTCTGGGTGCCGTGTATGCAGACAGAGACATGTTGATCCGCCTGTTCCAGAATCTTTTAGGCAACGCCCTCAAATATGTTGTCAAAGGCCAGCGTCCCAGGGTGCAGATCGAGGCGATAGATCAATCCGGCATGCGCGCGATCCGCATCAAGGACAACGGGGTCGGCGTCTCGCCAGCGGACCAGGAGCGCATTTTCGATGCCTTCGAGCGCGTCCATGGTCGCGGAGAATACAGCGGAACCGGCCTGGGCCTGGCTATCTGCAAAGGCATTGTCCAGCGGCATGGTGGAACCCTGACCATCGAATCGGAACCGGGCAACGGGTCCACCTTCATCATCACGCTGCCGCGTAAGCCTGCAGGGTGAGCCGGGCGACAAGTTGAGTGGCCACGCAACTATGAGCGATTCGATACGGGCTGACAGGAATGTTCTCGGCGGTTGATTGGCGCGTGGCTTCGCCGCGCGGCACCGCATCGTGGCCGAGGCACTTATGGCGTGGGCGGGAACAACTCCACATGGGTCTCGCTGGTCCGTCCAGAATAGACCACCCGGCGGCCAAGCATGGAGACCTGCCGGCCTGCGCAGCCGGCCAGCAGCACCAAACGGCAGAACTCGTGGTAGCCGATCTGCCCGGCTTCGACCTCCGCAGCGGCGCA
>JBBQTJ010000280.1:0-4669 GCA_038213315.1 Planctomycetota bacterium | reverse complement strand
GGGCGTCGGCATCCCGCAGCGCCGCGCCGCTGGTGATCAGACCGGCGGCCTGGGCCTGGGCGATGGCGGCGCGGCCGCCACTTGAGCCGGTGCCGGGGCTGCCGCCGCCGCCCACCGTCGACTTGCCGTAGCGCGCGGTGGCATCGGGCAGTTCACGCCGGCCGGTGGCATCCTTGCTTTCGAAGCAGGTGCTGGGGATCTCGCCCAGGAAGCCGGACATCTCGTTACGGAACACCTGCCCGTACTGCATGCGGCAGCGCGCCCGGGAGAGGTACAGCTCGTGCATCGCGCGGGTAATGCCCACGTACATCAGTCGGCGCTCTTCTTCCAGGTTACCGACCTGGCCGTTGCGCTTGAGCGGCAACAGGCCGTCTTCGCAGCCGGTGATGAAGACCACGGGAAACTCCAGACCTTTGGCCGCGTGCAGGGTCATCATGGTGACCTGATCGGTCTGCTGATTGCGCGTGTCGTCGCCACTGGTGACCAGGGTCACATGATCCAGGAAGCCGGCCAAGCCGCCGTCGGGGACCGCCTCGTGGTACTGCTCGGCCGCGGTGATGACCTCGTGCAGGTTGGCGATGCGTTCCTGACCGGCGGCCGGTTCTTCGGCGTTTTGATAGTGGGCTTCCAGCTTGGTGATCTCGATGATGCCGCGCACCACCGCGCTGGGATCGGTCTTGGGTACCTTGCGCAGGACCCGGTAGCAGCGCGCCAGATCACGCAGCGGATTGGCGTTGCGGCCCACGGCGATGCGCTCCAGCAGATCATCGCGGATCAGCACGTCGGTCAGCAGCACCTCTTCGTCCTCGGCCAGCTCCTGCAGGATGGCGAAGGTCTTCTCGCCAACGCCGCGGCGCGGGACATTGGCGATGCGCTCCAGGCCGGTGCGATCGGCGGGATTGACCAGGATCTTGCAGTAGGACAGCAGATCCTTGACCTCGGCCCGATCGTAAAAGCGCAGCCCACCGACGATCTTGTAAGGCAGGCTGCGCCGGCGCAGGCCATCTTCGAGGATGCGCGACTGAGCGCCGGTGCGATAGAAAATCGCGAAGTCGGCCAAGCTGCGGCCGGCCCGATGCAGGCGCTCGATGGCCGCCGAGATGGCATAGCTTTCGTCCATCTCGTCATCCACCGCAAGCAGTTGCAGCGGCTTGCCCTCGGCGTTGTCGGTGCGGATGGTCTTGTCCATGCGCTCGGTGTTGTTCGCCACCACGCCCTGGGCAGCGCGCAGGATACAGGCAGTGGAGCGGTAGTTCTGCTCCAACTTCACCACCGTGCAGCCTGGGAAATCCTGCTGGAAGTTGAGGATGTTCTTGATGTCTGCGCCGCGCCAGCCGTAGATGGCCTGATCGGGATCGCCGGTGGCGCAGATATTGCCATGACCACCAAGGAGGCGCAGCAGACGGTACTGGGCTTCGTTGGTGTCCTGGTACTCGTCCACCAGGATGTACGGGAAACGCTCCTGATACTGGGCGCGCAAGGACTCGTCCTCGCTGAAGAGGCGCACTGGCCGCACCAGCAGATCGTCGAAGTCGACCTTGCACTCCTTCTGACAGTGGGCGCTGTAGACCGCATGGCACTTCTGCGCCAGAGTCTCCTCATCATCGCTGGGTTCGACCTTGGCAATGTCCACTAGTTGGTTCTTCCACTGGCCGATGCGCCACAGCAAGCGCTTGGGCTCGGCCTGCTTGGGATCGAGCTTGAGCTCCTTGTATACCTGCTTGAACAGCTTGCCCTGCTCGTCCTCGTCCATCACGGTGAAGGGCTGGCTGAAGCCAAGGCGGTGGGCTTCCTGCTTCAGGATGCGCAGACCCGCCGAGTGGAAGGTGGTGATCCAGGGCGTGGCGATGCCCAGCAGCCGGTGCACGCGCTCCTTCATCTCACCCGCCGCCTTGTTGGTGAAGGTGATGGCGAGGATGCGGTCGGCGCGCAGGTTTTTGGCGGTGATGAGATGGGCGATGCGATGGGTGATCACGCGGGTCTTGCCCGAGCCGGCGCCCGCCACCACCAGCAGCGGGCCGTCGATGTGCCCGACCGCCACCTGCTGTTCGGCGTTCATCCCCTTGAAGACATCGATGGCCATCGGCTCCGCCTTCAGTCGTCGAGGGGGACCGGCAGCACCGTGCCGGCCAGCGCCACGTGGTCGATCAGGCGTACGCCGTCGACCAGGATGGCGGCCGCCAGTACGCATGCGTCGTCAGCGGTCTCGGCGGTGGTGAAGCCCTTCAAGCTGACCACTTCGACATAATCCACCTCGACACCCTCGTGCTGCAGGCATTCGTCATAGACCGCCTCGCACAGCTTCATCGCATCGCTGAGGCCCTGGCCATAGGCCAGGCGCGCCCGTTCCAGGCCACGAGGCAGGCTCAGGGCGCGTTCGCGCATGCCGGCATCCAGGCGCCGGTTGCGGCTGCTCATGGCCAAACCATCGGCCTCGCGCACGGTGGGGCCGACCAGGACGCGGATGGGCAGGTCCAGGTCGTTGACCATGCGATTGACGATCATGACCTGCTGGAGGTCCTTCTGGCCGAAGACGGCGACATCGGGTTCCACCGCATGGAAGAGCTTGATCACCACCGTGGCCACGCCGCGGAAATGCCCCGGCCGGGCAATGGCGCATAACTTGTCGGTCAAGGGTCCGACGATTTCAATGAAGGTGCAGTAGCCGTTGGGATACATCTGCTCAGTGGTGGGCAGGAAGACCGCGTCGACGCCCGCCGCCGCCAGCTTGGCCTGATCCTCGGCCAGGGTCTGCGGATACTTGGCCAGATCGTCGGGGTTGTCGAACTGGGTGGGATTTACATAAATGGATACCACCACCCGATCGGCCGCCGCGCGGGCCTGACGCACCAGGCTGAGGTGCCCCTCATGCAGGGCCCCCATGGTGGGGACAAAGGCGATGGTACGGCCGGCGGCCCGTTGGGCCCGGCTCCAGGTGCGCATCGCGCCGATGGTGGTCAACTCGTCCACAGTTCCTCCGTACAAGCTCTGGCACCGGGGCCGGGACCGCCACCATCCCCCGACGGAGGACTCATGGCATTCGTCACCGTTCGGATCAAGGGAGCGGAAGGCTATTCCAGGGTCGCCCTGGGCAAGGATCGGCTGGTGGTCGGCCGGGCCAGCGCCAGCGACATCCCGATCAAGCACACCAGCATCTCCCGCGAGCACTTCGCCCTGGTCCGGGAGGAGGTCGCCGGCACTGCGAGTTGGTTCGTCGAGGACCTGGGCTCGTCCAATGGCACCTGGCTTAATAAGGAGCGCGTGCAGGGCCGCTCGCCGCTTACCGAGCAGGATGTCATCAAGGGCGGCAAGGCCCGGCTGACCTTCCACGCCGGCGCCATGGATGCCCCGGCCGCGGCGGTAGAGTTATCCGGCGACGACGAGGCCCCCGACGCCCCCAGCGAGGTGCGTCAGCGCAAGGTCAACGACCCGCCCGAGGCCATCGCCTGCGCCGACTGCGACCTGTGGTTCAGCATCGCCCACCGGCTGGCCGGCGAGAGCATGTCCTGCCCCCGCTGCGGCAAGCAGTGCGGCGTGCCCGAGCTGCACTGAACGTCAGTCGATTGACCCGGGCCTGAACGGCCGCGATCATGCCCGCCCCGCTGGAGGGCCCATGAGCGACCTGGATCCTGTTCCGCCGACTGCCGCCGTTGAACCGCCCAACCCCGCACCCGCTGACCCGGTCGCGGTACCGGATAAGCCCAAGAAGAAGCCGGGCGTGATCCGCTGGGGCGGCGTCATCACCATCCTGGTGCTGGTCGCCTTGGTGGTGCTGGCCATCCCCCTGGGCCTGGAGCCCTGGTTGGTCAAGAAGCTGAAGGACGGGCTGCGCAGCCAAGGCCTGGAGCTGGCCCCGCAAACCACTTTGGGCATCAGCTTGTTCGGCGGGCGCCTGCATGCCGAACAGCTTGAACTCCACGAAGTGGGCAAGTCCGCCTCTGTCGCCTATGCCGTCCGGCTGGATGCGGACGTGGCCATGTGGGAAACCCTGGTCAGTGGCGATATCGTCATCGCCGAACTGACCCTTGAAGGATTGAGCGGCAATCTGCGCCGTGGCCCCCGTGGCGAAGTGCCGGTGGTCACGCCGCCCGCCGAGCCCGGTCACGACTGGTCGCAAGTCGACTGGATGACCTACGCTAAAAAAGGACTCGAAAAGCTCAAGGAACGGCGCGACACTGAGCAGGAAAAGCAGGCCGATAAACAGCCCGCGCCCAGTGCCACCGGCGTCCAGCCCACGCCCGGCACACCGCTGCTGGTACAAGATGCCCCGGACGACTGGCCTAAGTCTAAAACCTGGCGTCAGGCGCAGCGGGATGAAAAGCGCTGGTCGCGGGTGGTGGTCCGCCACCTCCTGGTCAGCTTCGCCAAGGTGTCCCTCCCCGATGAATCGCCGCTGGATGTCACCGGCGGCAAACTGGAGGGCCGCAATGTGGCCCTGCGCCAGGATGCTGGTGAAGGCATGACCCTGGTGGGCGAGCTGACCACCCTGGGGGCCGGCCCGCTGGCCTTGGACCTGGCGCGCAATCCGGACGAAACCGGACATTTGATCATCAAGGCGCCGACCTTCCCCCTCGCCCTGCTCGCCGACCAGCGCATCGCCGGCGACAGCCTGGCGCCCTACGGTCCCACCGGTTCCGCCGATTTGATACTGCCGCTGACCTGGAAGGAC
>JBBQTJ010000279.1:0-4680 GCA_038213315.1 Planctomycetota bacterium | reverse complement strand
GCGGCCGCCTGATTGGCTCCCTTGCCGCCTGGCCGCACGGCGGCATTGCGGCCATCAAGAGTCTCTCCGGGATGAGGCAGGCGGAGGATCTCGACGTACAGGTCGGCGTTGACGGAGCCGACGACCAGCAGGGGCTTCATGCCCGCATGCTGATGGTCAGCCCAGGACGGCAAGATGGCCGTTCATCGCAATCTCAAAACGTCAGCCCTCAGGCCACACTTTGGCCAAGCGCCCCGGGGCCCACAGATCGCTGTGGAATCCGCGCAAGCGGACGGTGAAGGCATGCTCACCATCCGCTTTGAGGAAGTGTTGTGGCTGCGGCGCGGGACCGCAGGAGTTGCTGCCCAGGCCGTGATGCAGGTGGTCGAGGCGCACATGGGTCAGGCCATCGGCGCGCAACTCGTGGGTGTGGGCCGCCTTGTCCAGGTCTTCCTGGGAATGCGCCAAGGCACTGACCGCGAAGGTGGCGTCGCTGGCCGCCAGCAATCCGCTACCGCGGATATCGGTAACCGCCAGCCACCGGGTGTCGCTTTTGGTACCATGCTCCTGCGGCAAGACGTAGGGGACGTACTGGTCCCGCACCAGACTCGACCACACGCCATGGGCGGCGCTGTCGCGGAAGTCACGGTAGCTGTCGTGCGGACCCCGCCCGCACCAGGCCATGCGATCCATGGTGCCGGGCATGGCGAAGCGCAGGCCCAGACGCGGCAGAGGCGGCAGACCCAGACCCATGACCATCACCTTGGTGTCGATGACCACATCGCCCGAACCGTACACCACATAGCGATGCTTCAGGCGCATGCAGGCCGCCCGGCTGACGGCCGCCAGGCTGGCCTCGACCGCGATCTCAACCCGCTGGGCATCGGCCGACACCACCTGCCAGCGATCCAGACGCTGGGTCATGCGGTCATAGCCCAGCTCACGCCACTTGCCCTTGATGCCGCGATCATTGTCGGTGGGCGCCCGCCAGATGTCCAGGCGCGGCGCCGAGGCCAGCAGCGGCAGGCCGTCCAAGGTCCACTGATCCAGCTGACCATGGATGGTGTCGAAGCCGATCTGCCAGTGGTCGCCGGTCACCACCAGGCGATTGCGTTCGTTCCGGATGGCCAGGGCGGGCATTGCCGCCCGCGCCAAGCGTGGCACGGCCGCCACCACCGTGGGCAGCTCAAGCTGCGTCCAGGCGACCACGTGACCACGCGGGGCCCAGGCCGTAGTCTCTGCCTGGGTGAAGCGCACCATCAGGTGACGGCGCGACCCGGCGCGCCCGGCCGAGGTTGGCAGGGGCAGGGTCACGTCCTGGCTCTGACGGGCGCCCAGCTCCAAGGCGGGCAGGCGGCCCTGGGCGATGACGACGCCATCTTCGGTCAATTCCCAAACGCCGTCCAGGTAGGCCAGCGAGACGAAGTCATGGCGGTTGGTGATGCGCACCCGACCGGTGGCCGCATCAAGCAAGGTCACGGCGACCGGCTCCAACACCTTCTTCAGCTCTAGCAGGCTTGAATAGGGCGTGCGATCCGGCCACACCAGGCCATCAATGCAGAAATTGGAGTCATTGGGGAAGTCGCCCCAGTCGCCGCCGTAGGCGAACCATTCCTGGCCGTCGTTGGTGCGCATGCGCACCGAGTGATCGGCCCACTCCCACACGCAGCCGCCGATCAGGCGCGGCGATGCGCGGATCACGTCCCAATAATCGCCCAGGCTGCCGGGGCCATTGCCCATGGCGTGGGCGTATTCGCACAGGAAGAACGGCCGCGGCTCCTGCTCCGGCGTCTTGGCCGCCTGCAAGACCATGGCCGGAATGTCGGTGTACATCTGGCTGACCACGTCCACATACGCCGCCTCGCCGGCACCTTCATAGTGGATCGGACGGGTGGGATCAGCGGCATGGATCCACGCCGACATGGCTTCGTGATTGGGACCAGAGCCGCTCTCGTTGCCCAGGCTCCACATGATGATGCAGGGATGATTGCGGTCGCGAGCGACCATGCGCTCAGCACGATCAATGAAGGCATCGCGCCAGGCCGGCAAGGTGGCGAGGCTAGACCAATCCTGGTGACTGGAGTTGGGATTCATCGCCGCCAGGCCGTGGGTCTCCAGGTCGGCCTCATCGATCACGTAGAGCCCGAAGTGGTCGCAGAGGTCGAGGAAGCGCGGATCATTGGGATAGTGGCTGGTGCGCACCGTGTTGACGTTGTGCTGCTTCATCAGCATCACGTCGCGCAGCATCGCCTCCATCGAGACCGCATGGCCAAGGTCCGGGTGGGTGTCGTGGCGATTGACGCCAAGAATCTTCACTGACACGCCATTGATCCACAACTGCTGGTCACGGATGGCGATGGTGCGGAAGCCGACCGCCTGGGCCACTACCGTCGGGGTGGTGGCGGTCGCATCCCGGCTGCCCACCAGCAGGCGGTAGAGGTTTGGCGTCTCCGCCGTCCACAGCAGCGGCGCGGCGATGGGCGTGCGCAGCGACAGGGTCTGCACCGCGCCCGCATCCAGTGCCGGCACCGGCACGTCCTGGGTCAGCACCAGGTTGCCGTCTGGAGCCAGCAGGAGTACGGTGACCGCACTGGCCACCGCCCGCGCCGCCGTGGCATTACGTACGGCAATGCGCAGCTCCAACACCCCAGCGCGGCAGGCCGCATCCAGTTCGGTGACCACGCGCACATCCTGCACATGGACCGGCGGCAGCGCGATCAGGCTGACGTCGCGAAAAATGCCGGACAGACGCAGGAAATCCTGGTCTTCCAGGTAGGTGCCATCGCACCATTTGTAGACCTGTACCGCGATCAGGTTGGCGCCCGGCACCAGCAGGTCGGTGATATCAAATTCCGAAGGCAGATGGGTGCCCTGACTGTACCCGACTGCGCGGCCATTCACGAATACGTGGAAGGCGGCGTTCACGCCGTCGAAGTGCAGGTGCACGCGACGCCCGGCCCAGCCAGCCGGCACGGTGAAGGTGCGGCGATACAGGCCCACCGGATTGTCAGTGGGCACCCGCGGGGCGTCGGCCGGGATCGGATAGTTCACATTGGTGTAATGCAGCCGGTCATAGCCCCGGTCCTGATACATCTGCCAGTTGGACGGCACGCGCAGGCGATCCCAGCCGCTGATCGGCTCGACGGCGCTCCACCCCTCGGGCACCACGTGGGGATTGGCGCACCAGCGGAAATCCCATTCACCGGACAGCAGGTTGAAGAAGGGCGACCGGCCCCGTTCGCCGTCCAGGGCGCTCTCGTCATCGGCGAAGGGCACCATGGTGACATGGGCCGGTAGACGGTTGCGGTGCAGCAGGCCCGGGTTCTCGTAATCCCGCGCCGGATCCGCCGCCGGAGCGGCGGCCAACTGGCGCAGCTGCTCCAACTCAGCCACGGTGTTGGGTTCGCCTATAGCCAGCATCATACTGACATTTCCTGCGATGACGCGGACCATCAGGTCATGTTCACCGGCCGTCAGGCCGACTTCGACGCGATGATCGCGGATCGACACCGGATTGATGCCGTTGCCCTGACCAATCGTATTGTAGATCGGCGCGCCATCGAGGTAGGCATCGAACCACCAGTCTGCACCTAAGCCCAGCACATAGCGGCCGGCGACGGGCGCGGTGATCGGCACATGCACCCAGGCAGTGGTCTCTGGCTTGTGCCCATCCAGCGCGATGGCGACATCGCAGGCATCCGCCTCCATGGTGGCCGGGCGACCGGTCAGCACCAAAGAGCCACAGCGTAGTTCTGCCGGACGACCGGCGCTGAAGATCGGCTTCTCGGCATTCGCGGGCACCGGCCCATAGACCGTCCAGGTGGTTCCAAAGGTCAGGACGATGGCGGTGGTCATGGCGGGCTCCTGGGTCGGTTCGAGGGCCTGACAGTAACGTTCCGGCGGGCCGCCGGAATGTCAGGGCTGGTCCTCAACCTACCGGAATTGGTCGCTGTCGATAGGCTCTCGCCATGCCCGCGGCCCCCTCCCTGCGCATCCCCGACGCCTGGCTGACTGCGCGTTCGTGCCTCCGCACCCTCGCGGGCGCGCGGGCCGGGGTCATTTCGTGCGGAATCATGGTGAAACGAGGCACCGGCTGGGACTTCCGCCCGCATCGCTCCGACCACTACTCGGTGGTCTGGTGCCTGCGCGGCCATGGCCGCTTTCATGATCACCAGGGCCGGGTCCACCACATCGCCCCGGGTGATCTGTTCCATCGGCATACTGATCGTGAGCATGGCAACGAACTGGATCCACAGGGCCAGTGGGTCGAAGCCTATATCGGCTTTGGTGCGCCCATGGGTATTGCCCTGGCGGCCATGACCATGATCGACCCCGAACAGCCGGTCGCACGCCCGGGCCTGGACCTCGACCTGCTGCGCCGGCTGCTGGCCGAGCGCGAGGCCTTGGCCGAAGCGGCTGATCAGGATCTGCCACGCATGGTCGCACGCCTGCTCGGCCTCCATCAAGAGCTGCTGGTCCGCGCCCACCACCACGCGGTGGCCACCCCCCATGATGCGGGTCTGGATCGCGCCTGCCGGCGCCTGGCGGATGAGCCACGCGTCTCGCTGCATGCGCTGGCGCGCGAGAACAAGCTGAGCTACGAACGCTTCCGCAAACTCTTCCGCGCGCGCCTGGGCGTCTCGCCCCATGACTACCGCATCCGTCGCCGCATCGACCGCGCCCGGGCCATGCTGCATGAGC
>JBBQTJ010000278.1:0-4705 GCA_038213315.1 Planctomycetota bacterium | reverse complement strand
GAGCATCCGCGGCCATGTCTGATGTGCGTCATGATGCTCGTTACCAGGCCCGTGGGGTCTCTGCTGGCAAGGCGGAGGTGCATGCGGCTATCAGTGGGCAGGAGGCGGGGCTGTTTCCGGGCGCGTTCTGCAAGGTCGTGGCCGATGAGTTGACCGGGTCGGCGGAGCATTGCCTGGTGATGCATGCGGATGGCGCGGGCACCAAGTCGTCGTTGGCGTATCTGGCCTGGATGGAGGGGCTGGGCGAGCAGGTGTGGGCAGGCATCGCCCAGGACAGTCTGGTGATGAATCTGGATGACTGCGGGTGCGTCGGGGCCATGGGGCCCTTCATGATTTCGAACACTATTGGTCGCAATGCGAAGCGCATTCCTGGCAAGGTCATTGCCGGCATCGTCGCGGGATATCAGCAGGTCTGCGAGCTGCTGAGCGATCATGGCGTGCCCTGCCGCATGACCGGGGGCGAGACGGCCGATCTGGGCGATCTGGTGCGGACCCTGGTGGTCGACAGCACGGTGATGGCCCGGCTGCGTCGGGATGAGGTCATCGATGCCGCGCGCATGGCGCCTGGCGACATCATCGTGGGCTTCAGTTCGACCGGCCAAGCCACCTGGGAGTCAGTGCCCAATGCCGGCATGGGCTCGAACGGCTTGACCAGCGCCCGCCATGAGGCCCTGGGCGGCGATTACCGGGTGAAATACCCCGAGACCTATGCCCCTGAGGTGGATCCGACGTTGATCTACTGCGGTGCGCACCGCCTGACCGACCCACTGCCGGGCGACCCGCGCTTCACGGTTGGCTCGGCCCTGCTGTCGCCGACCCGCACCTACCTGCCGCTGATCAAGCAACTGCTGGACGTCATGCCCCGCGCCGACCTGCATGGCCTGATCCACAACAGCGGCGGCGGGCAGAGCAAGATCGTGAAGTTCGGCCAGGCGGGCAATCGCTACCTCAAGGACGCCTTGTTCCCCACGCCGCCCTTGTTCGCCATGCTGAAGGACGCCACCGGACAGTCATGGGCCGAGATGTATTCGGTCTACAATATGGGCCACCGGCTTGAGGCCATCGTTCCCGCGGCGCGGGTGTCCGCCTGCCTGGCAGTGGCGGACGCCTGTGGCCTCGCCGCCCAGGTGGTGGGCCGGGTCGAGTCCACCGGCAGCGACCGCCGCGAGGTGGTGGTGCGGGCCGGCCACGGCGAATTCACCTACACCTGATCATGCCTAAGCCCCTTGCCGTCATCTGCTGCGTCGGACTCACCCCCAACCACCTGGGTTCGGCAACACCGAACCTGACGGCGCTGGCCTCGAAGGGTTTTTTCGCCCCCCTCAGCGGCGTGGTGCCGGCGGTGACCACCGCGGCCCAGACCACCATGCTGACCGGGGTCGCGCCCCAGGCCCACGGCATCGTCGGCAATGGCTGGTACGCCCGTGAACTGGGCGAGGTGCAGTTCTGGAAGCAGAGCCAGCGCCTGGTCGAGGCGCCCCATGTCTGGACGCGCATCCGTGCTCGCCGGCCTGGCTACAAGGTATTGAAGCATTTCTGGTGGTACGCGATGAACACCGACGCCGATGCGACGGTGACTCCACGCCCGGCCTATCATCACGATGGCCGTAAATCCCCCGACTTCTATGCGTGGCCGCCGGCCCTGAAAAGCAAACTGCTGGCCCGCCATCAGGACTTCCCGCTTTTCCAATTTTGGGGTCCGGCCACCAGCATCATCGCGACCCGCTGGATCGCCCGCAGCTTCCTCAGCGCCTGGGATGACGCGAAGCCCGACCTGGGGCTCTGCTACTTACCGCATCTCGACTATGACTTGCAGCGCTTCGGGCCCACCGGCGCGCATCTGGAGGCCAATCTGCGCGCCTTGGACGCCGAGGCTGGCCACGTGATTGCGGGGGTGACCGAGCGTGGCGGCGACGTGCTGGTGGTCAGCGAATACGGCATCGAAGCGGTGGACACCGCCGTGTTCATCAATCGCGCCCTGCGCGAAGCGAACCTGTTGGAGGTCTCGGTCAATGCCACCGGCGAACTCCTTGATCCGGGGCAAAGCCGCGCCTTCGCCGTCTGCGATCATCAGCTCGCCCATGTCTATTGCCGCGATCGCGCGGCGATGCTGGCGGCCCAGCAGGTGCTCGGCCAGCTGACTGGTATCGACCGCATCTACTCGGGTGCCGATCGCAGTTCCATCGGCCTGGACCATGCGCGCAGTGGCGAACTGATCTGCCTGGCCAGCCGCGGGGCGTGGTTCGCCTATGACTACTGGCTGGATGCGGCCAAGGCGCCGGACTTCGCCCAGTCGGTCGAGATTCACAAAAAGCCTGGGTACGACCCGCGCGAACTGCTGTTCGATCCCAAGGGCGGCAAGGGCCGGGCCCTGCGCGCGCTGCTGCGCAAAAAACTCGGGCTGCGCTATAATCTGAATCCCATCTCCTTGGATACCGGCTTGGTCAAGGGCAGCCACGGCCGGCCGCCGGTCAATCCTGACGAAGGCCCGGTCATCATCGGCAGCCAGCGCGCCTGGCTGCGCTCGGCGTGGCACATGACCGACGTGGCCCCCCTGATCGAACGACTGGCCGAGTAACCGGTATGCGCACCGTCACCCGTCGCATCTTGTTAAACCACACCGACGCCTTCGGCATCGCCTTCACCGGGCAACTGGTGACCATCGCGATGGAGGCGGTCGAAGAGGTCTTGGCTGGTACCGCCATGGACTATGCGCAGCTGCTGCGCGAGCGCCGCTTCGGGACGCCGGTGGTGCACCTTGAGAGCGACTTCCGCCGGCCCCTGCGTCACGGGCAAACGGCTGAGATCCGCGTGTCGTGCCAGCGTATCGGCGAGCGCAGCTACAGCATGCGCGCCGAGTTCGTCACGGCCGAGGATGGGCCTGCCGCCACCATCACCATGGTGCACGCCTGCGTCGACCACACCCTGGCGCCCTGCGCGCTGCCGGAGGCGATCCGCACAACGCTGGCCGAGCTTGGTACCTAACCGTCGCGGGCGGACCACCAAGGCGAGATCGGCGCTGCGGGAATGAGGCTTTTGACCTCGCCACCAGCGCCATAGGCTTCCGTCCTCGTGTCCCACCCCGATGACGCTGCCTTGATGTCCCGAGTCGCCCAGGGCGACCGTGCCGCTTTTGAGGTCATTTACGAACGCTATTGCGGCTTGGTCTATAGCCTGGCCTTGCGCATCCTGCGCGATGCGACGACAGCGGACGAACTGCTGGCCGATGTGTTCCTAGAAGTCTGGCGCCGCAGTGACCGCTATGACGCCACCCGCGGGGCGGTGGCCACCTACCTGACCACGCTGTGCCGGTCGCGGGGCATCGATCGGCTGCGCGCCCAGAAGCGCGCACCGGTGGTGCAGATCGGCGATGACGAGGTGATGTCGGCCATCATCGGCAGCGAGACGCCCGATCCGGCCCGCAACCTCTCCGGCAACGAGCAACGTGGCCGGGTGCTGCGGGCCCTGGCCACTCTCAATGAGGACATGCGCTCGGCGCTGGAATTGGCGTTCTACGAAGGCCTGTCCCACAGTCAGGTGGCAGAGCGGCTGAGCAAACCGTTGGGCACAGTAAAAACGCACATCCGCCAAGGACTCATCCACCTGCGGGAGCGCTTGCGTATGGACGGGAGTGGCGACGCGTGAACTGTGACCAACGACGGGATCTGATGCTCTCCTTCGCCCTTGGCGACCTGGAGCAAGGCGAACGTGTGGACCTCACCGAGCACCTGCGTGCGGGCTGCCCCACCTGCGAATCCGCCTGGCGCGAAGCCGAGGCGACCATTGCCCTTATCCCGATGGGACTGCGCCCCATGGAACCACCCAAAAGCGTCAAAGAGCGGCTGATGGCCGAGATCGACCGGGACCTGCGGCGGCGGGCCGGCGAAGCCACGGATCCGGCCGGCGTACAGATCATCGCCGACCTGCGGGCCCCAGGCGTCAGCGCCACCAGCCCGGCCGACTGCGGTTCTTGGCCACGCCTGGCTGCGCAGCTGCTCCCCTGGATCCTGGTCGCCTGCCTGCTGGCCCTGTGGTGGCAGAGCCGCCAGGATTTCGCCAGCCTGGAAAAGCATCTTCAGGACGCCCATGGCGTTCCGGCCAAACCCTGAGCCCCCTTGTCAAATCGACATGGCGCCTGGGGTCGACCTAACGAAAATGGCTGATTTCCGAGCCTAAGCGCTTGGCATGTGACGTGCTGAACTGCCAGTAACCATGGCACCCCGAACCATCCTGGTTGCCGACGACGACCGCCACCTGCGGGAATCCCTGGTGGAGATGCTTGTTGGACTGGGCTGTCAGGCCCTGCCGGCGGCCAATGGCAACGCTGCCATGACTGAGCTCAGCCGCACCCGCTTCAGCCTGCTGCTGTCGGACGTCGACATGCCCGACGTGAGCGGCTTCCAGCTCATCGCCTGGGCGCAGGAACGTGGCTGCGCCGACCGCTGCGCCCTGATGAGCGCCCGGACCGACGCCCTGCTCAGCACCCGCGCTCACGAAGCGGGCGCCGTCGCCATGCTCGCCAAGCCGGTGGCCCTCCGGCATCTCTCAACCTTGCTCACCAACGCTTTCGGTCCCGCTTAAGGAAACCTATCATGGCCAAGATCATCGGCATCGACCTCGGTACCACCAACTCCTGCGTCGCGGTGATGGAGGGCGGCGAGGCCGTCGTCATCGCCAACAGCGAAGGCGGCCGCACCACCCCCTC
>JBBQTJ010000277.1:0-4733 GCA_038213315.1 Planctomycetota bacterium | reverse complement strand
CGTCATGCATCAGGCCGCGCACCAGGGCGATGCTGAACCAGCTCAGCAGACCGATCAGCACCACGGTGCGCACAAGGTGATTGATGGTGTCGCCAGTCATGGGCGGCCACGGTACGCGGCCAGCCCGGCGGCGTCCAGCGGTTGGCCCGTCAGGCCAGTGGCGCGCACGGCTGCGCCGCGAGACTTCATAAACGACGCGGAAGCGGTTGCCGTAGCGCAACTTCCGAGGTACAGACTGTCATGCACCCAACCAAGACCGAGCAGAATGCCTGGCGGATGTTCCGCATCATGGGCGAATTCGTCAACGGGTTCCAGACCCTCAGCGAGCTCCCCAAGGCCATCGCCATTTTTGGCTCCGCCCGCACCAAGCCGACGGATCCCTATTATATTGCCGCCGAAGGCATCGCCCGCGCCTCGGTCGAACGCGGCTTCCCGGTCGTGACCGGCGGCGGCCCCGGCATCATGGAGGCCGGCAACAAGGGCGCCGCCGAGGGCAAGGGCACCTCCATCGGCCTGTGCATCAAGCTGCCGCACGAACAGTCCGGCAATCGCCACATCAATGTGCGGGTCGACTTCCATTACTTCTTCGTGCGCAAAGTGTGCTTCCTTAAGCACACCGCCGCCATCGTGGTCATGCCCGGCGGTTTCGGCACCCTGGATGAACTCTTCGAGGTCGTGACCCTGGTCCAGACCCACAAGATCCCCCGCCTGCCCATCATCCTTTACGGTCGCGCCTTCTGGGGTGGCCTGCTCACCTGGGTCAAGAGCGCCATGGAGGACCAGCATCACTACATCTCCCCTGGCGACATCAGCCTGCTGCACGTGGTCGATTCCGTCGACGAAGCGGTGGCCGCCTTGGCGAGCGTCGAGGTCGAGCATCCTGAAAACGGGTATTCGACGCATCCGATGGGGTGAAAGGGACAGCCGTGGCGGGGTCGCGGGGTCGCGGGGTCGAAAGGCAGACATCCGATGACGAGGGACGGTCGTTGCGGTGGTACCTGCCGACGTCCACCGTGTGGAACAATGCCGTCGGCTGTCTGACCCCGCGACTCCGCGACCCCGCGACCCCGCGACGGCTGTCTAGACGATCGTCGTCACCCATGCATCTCCCGCATCGCCCACCCCCTCCCCGGCGGTGGGATTGAAGTGCTGCGCGACTCCCGCGTTGCCGACTCCCTCCTCCCCCCACCATTCCCCCCCACTATGCCCAAGTCTACGTTCCCCGCCCAGGAAGCTGCCGACATCCTTGACGATGTGCTGACCGTGCTTGAGCACGAGACGCACAAAGAGCCCTTCACCCTGCCGCGGCAGATCGTGTGGTTCGGTGGCGCACCGGGCTCGGGCAAGGGCACCAACTCCGCGACCATGATGCGCGTGCTGGGCATCACTGCCCCGCCCATCGTCTGCAGCGATCTGCTCGACACCCCCGAGATGAAGGCGATCAAGGACGCTGGCCAGCTGGTCGGCGACAAGGACGTCGCCCGATTGCTGCTGAAAACCCTGCTTGAGCCCCAGTACCGCCACGGCGTACTGGTTGACGGCTTCCCCCGCTCGCCGATCCAGGGCGAAATGGTACGCCAGCTGTGGTCCCGTTCACGCGAGCTGCACCGCCGCCGCCCCGAACGCTTCGACAAGGCCGACTTCATGATCGTGGTCCTGACTGTCGGCGAAAAAGAATCGGTCGACCGCCAGCTCAAGCGCGGCCGCGAATCCCTGGCCAAGGCCGAAGCCCTGCGCGCCGCCGGCCAGCCCGCTCCCGAGATCCGCGCCACCGACATCGACGAAGGCAAGGTGCGCAAGCGCTACCAGACCTTCATGGACGTCACCTACAACGTCCTGACCAGTCTGAAGGACGCCTTCCCCAGCCACGTCATCGACGGCACCGGTGATATCCCTACGGTGGAAAAGCTGATCGTCGAGACGCTGGGCAGAAAATAAGGTTCAGAAGCCGTTGGCGTTGCCGTCAGGCGCGACGGCAGCACCCGTCGCAGCAGCGCGACGCGGTCCCGCAGCTGGCATGCGGGCGGGATCCCAGACGAAGATGCCATTGGTCAGGTCGAAGCACGCCACCGTTCCGTCGGGAACGGTCCTGCGCTTCATCATGTTCCAGGCCCCCTCGATCAGCAGGGCCGGACGAGTCGCCGGCATTACCAGGCGCATGCTCAGGCCGCCACCCGCCAGCCGGGCGCAGGATGCACTGAGAATACCGCCTCCCGGTAGCTCCAGGCCGCTGAGCGGCACGGTCGTTCCGCTGGGCTGAGCGGTGCCGAGCAATTGCTCTAGCGCGGCCCGGGCCAGCACTTCGGCGCATCGCGCCCGGTAAAAGTTCGCGGAGATCAGTTCGCGATACACACCTGTGGTCCTGCCGACAGCGGATCGGTCCCGCTGTGGCGCCGCTGCCACGTCATGCACCTCGTCACCATAGCCGGCAAGCTGCCGTCGGAGATCCCACGACGTCCAGCCCCGTTCGCCAACCGCGAGCAGGGAGATCCGGTGGAACCCCTCACCGGTCGCCGCTAGGCCCTGCACCCATTCCGGATCATCGCTCCAGGCCCAGCGGGCCAGCTCGCCAAGTAGCGACCGCTCACCCGCCCAGATCGGCTCGTGCAGCGGGGGAGGCGGTTGCAGGAACGCATGGGTAGCGGCCAGGACCCGTCCGCACACGGCGATCAGCCGACCCTCGGCCGCCTGCACGCGCACCTGCAGGGCGACCAGACCCTCGACCTCCAGCGGCAGCATCGCTTGGGCCAGGTCGAGGGCTTGACTGCCCTGGGGCTCACCGAAGGCGAGCATGGTCTGGCCCGCACGCGCGAGATGGCGCGCCACCAGGAGGTGCGGCTCCATCATGGCGAAGGGGTTGTCACGGGGCAGAGGCACAAACCGGCAGGCCACCCACCCGAGCTCTGGTCGGGGCAGGGACCGGGCGAGCGCCACGGTCAGCCGGGCGCGCATCAGGGCCTGGTCCTCGCCTGTGTCTATCGGGGTCAGGGGCAGGCCCCGGGTGGTCGCCGACGACTTCCAGCCGAACCAATTCGCCGCTTCCTGGTCTTCTGGGCTCATCCCGGACGCATCCAACTGCTCCCGCAGGGCTTTTTCGAAACCGCTGAGGGCAACGAGGATGGCCTCCGCTTCCTGGACGGGCATGGCGGGGATAGCGCGCTGCATCCCGGCGTGCGACATCGGCACGCCTTGGGCCTCCTGCGCCGTGATGTAATCCCGCAAGCGGCGCGTCTCGACAGCGTCCCGGGCCCGGTCGAGGAACCAAGTAACGGCTACGCCCGGCACCAGCCAGGGCGCAACGCTGCCCTCCAGGTCGAGGACCAGCCTGCCCTCGGCTTCACGTCCCGTGGCGTGCTGCCAGCCGGACAGTGCTGCCGCCAGGGCCTGCCAGTCAGGTTCGCCAGTGCCCACGTCCGGCCAGAGCAGGCTGACCGGCAGCGGCAACATGCGGATGAGACTGCGGGCCCACGGTCCGGCCGCGCCGCCAGCCTGGAGGGCGCTCGCCATGCCGCGGTCGTCGACCTTGATCCAGCAAGTGGCATCCGTTGGCAGAGCCTGCTTGGGAGCCACGGGCGTCACGGCGAAGGCTGCGGCGTCCGTACCAAACCACCACGCACCGTCGCGGCGCTCCAGCCATACCGGGGTGGCGCTGTCGGCGCCGACCGAACGCGGTCCGCCACCCTCGCTCTCCAGGTCCACTTCATCGGTGATGGGCAACAGGTACTCCACCAGGGCCGGGGCGACGTCGCGCGGCAGGACCAGCAGCCAATGCCCCTCCGCGGTGATCCCCGCGGCCCAGGTGCCGGTGCCGTACGCGCTCGAATCGAGGAGGACGTCATCATCGGGAAAGGCGGCACGGGCCGCCTCGGGCAATGCAGCCACGGCGGCGACCAAGGCATCCCAACGCGGCGCAATCACGATCTTGGCCTGCATGTCGCTGGGAAGTTCGGCAAGCAGGGCGGTGTCGATCGGCGCGAACCAGGCCGCCGGCAAGCCCGTGTCCAGCTGCCCGCTGCGGGCTGAAACCGCCGCCGTGGCGGACCAGCCAGGCAGGACGGTCGTCGCCAGGTTCCACATAGCGGGCTCAAGGGGCCCGCCACCGATCAGTTCGGCCGCAAGTCCGGCGCCCTGGACCACGACCCGCACGCCGGGCGGCAGAGGCATGCGTGGCACCTCGGCCACGGCCGGATCGCCGATCAGCAGATCCTCGCCATCCCGGCGGCTGCCGTAGCGCTCCCACCCCGCGACCAGGGCCGCCACTGTCCCGGCAGCGGCCCCCGCGCCGCACCAGCGTCCGGCGGCGGCCAACCGTCCACTCCCTTTGGCACCGTCGGCTGGCGGCAACACTACGCCGCGCAGATGCAATCCGGTGCCGCTGGCGGCCAGCCGACGCGCGTCGCCGCCCAGCCATGGGCCGGCTTCCTGCACGCCGCGTTCCCACATGGCGGCAACCCCGCCATACGCCGCCACCGTTCCGCTCCAGCTGAGCTCCACGACCGGGACGGGTTCGGCCGCCGCGAGGAATAGGCCAAGGGCGAGCAGGGTGGCGACTCTGGTCATGGTGTGCTCACTCGCCAAGGACCTGGAACGCGCGCAGCACCGCGCGCTCGTCGCCGATGCGGCGCAGGCGCATGGCGGTGAAGGGCTGCCAGTCGAGGTCGAGGGCGCGTTCCAGACTGAGGCCAAGCAGCCGCGCGGCGATGGCGCGCAGTGGTCCGGCAGAAGCCAGTACC
>JBBQTJ010000276.1:0-4786 GCA_038213315.1 Planctomycetota bacterium | reverse complement strand
GGACGATGCAGAGGTGCCCTTTGATCAGGGTCCGCGGGCAACGCCAAGCCTTGGCGCGGTCACGTCGGGGGCTGGCGACGGGGTGACCGAGCTTGATATCAGCGATGACGCCGACGTTATCGTCGACAACTCGCCGCCTTTAACCCGGACGGTGGATGCGTCGCGGCCGCAGAAGCCATCGTCAACCGCGCGCACGCGCAAACCCGCGGTCGCGCGGGTAAAAGCTCCAGCGGTCGAGCCGGTGCCGGTTCCCGTCGCGGTGCCCCGGGTCGAGCACGCGACCCAGGCAGAGGTGGACGCCGACTTGCAAGTCACCGCCATGTTTGCGGAGGCGGTCGTCGCCCATGACGATCCGGTGGCCGCGGACCTCGTCGCTGCTGTCGACGTGATCCAGCCCGAGCCCGCCGTGCCGGCCCCACCCGAGCCGCTGCTGGTCGAGTCCATCGAGGCTGGCGAGCTGAAGGTACAGAGCGACCTGGACGCACAGCAGACCATCGCCGAAGCAGAACCGGTGGTGCCGGACGCCAGTGATCTGCCGGCCGGCGAGCTGCGAGCGGTGATCGAAGCGGTGTTGCTGGTGGCGAACCGCCCTTTGACCATCGATCGCCTCGCCCGTTGCCTGCCCGGTACCAGCGTGGCGTATCTTGAAGGTTTTTTGACTGGGTTGGGCGCGCGCTTTGATCGCGAGCGCCGTGGCTGGGAGCTGCGGCCCATGGCCAATGGCTGGCAGTTGCTCACCCGTCGTGAGCACCATGCCTGGGTGCGGCAGCTGGATCGCAAGGAGCTGCCGACCAAACTGTCCAAGAGTGCGCTTGAGACCCTGGCGATCGTCGCCTATCAGCAGCCGGTGACCCGCGGCCGGGCCGAAGACATCCGCGGTGTACAGTGCGGGCCGGTGCTGCGCCAGCTGATGGATATGCGTCTGGTGGCGGTGACCGGGCGCGCTGAAGAAGTGCTGGGCCGTCCGCTGCTGTACGGCACCACTGATCTTTTCCTCACCCGGTTCGGCTTGGGTTCGCTCAAGGACCTGCCGCAGAAGCACGAGTTGAGCGCATGACCCGTACAGGCTACCTGATCCTGCTGGTGCTGACCGTTCTCCTGGGGGTCTATCTCTTCTGGCCAAGCGGCCACCGTGCGGCCGGCTACCAGGTCGCCTATGATGGGCCGCAGCCCACCAGTTTCACCGTGCGCGTCGGTGGGCGCACGCAGGTGGTGACGGGCGACTCGGTGGCGACCGCCGGTTTGTCCCGGCCGGCTAATAAGGAGGCGATCTATCAACTGTGGTTCCAACTGCGCGAGATCAGTGCCACCAGCGACCGGGTCCGCCTGGGCGTGCCCGCGAGTGAACTGGGCGCCTATGGTTTGAGCGCCGAGGCCGAACTGGCCGCCGGCGATCTGCGTATCCGCTGGGGCACCGCCGCCGGCAAGGCGTACGTCTGGGTGAATCCGGGCGGGCGACTGCTGGTGGTCAGCCCTGCCGACGTGAAGAGCCTGAACGCGCAGCTGCAGCGGCTGGATGACCGCCAGCTGCTGCGCACGGCAGGATTGACCGGCCTGACAGTCAATGGCTTGGCCCTCTCGCCTGGCGAGCACGGGTGGTTGGCGCCGGTGGATGCTGGCCGTCCCAATTTCGATCTGCGGGTCCGCGGCCTGCTGCAATGGCTCGACCGCCTGCGTCTGGATCAACTTGACGCCCGCGATCCGGGGCCCTTGCCGGTGGTCGGCTCGGTGGTTCTGCAAGGCGATGCGATCACGCCGCGTCAGGACCTGACGGCCTATCGCCAGGGCGATCGTGGCCTGGTCAAGGTGACTGGTCTGCCGGCCCAAGAGGTCGATGGCGCCTGGCTGGCGGCATTTCAGGAACGCCTGTCCAGTTTCACCGATAATCCGGTGTGCGATCTGGACCGTCGCTTTGCCCGCGGAGACATTGCGCGAGTCGAGGTGCTACGTGCGGGGGCGCCCTGGTTCCGCCTGGAACGCCTGGCCAAAACGGCGGAACCAGACGACACCAATCTTGAGGTGGTTTGGGAAGGCGGCCGTGAAGTCGCCGCGCCTGATGCCATGGATGCCCTCTGTGATGCCGCCGGCGCGGTCCTGGTCAGCGCCCCGCAGTTGGCGACGGCAAGCAGCAGCAGTGCCGGTATCACGGTCCACTTTCATCACGACGATGGCCGAGAAGTAATGGTGGGATGGCTGGGTGAGTCCGCCTGGTCGGATACCCATCACGGCCGTTTGCTCAGTCTGCCCCGGCTCTTCGCCGACCTTGCCCCCGATCGCCTGCTTGATCTGCGTCTGGTCCGCCGCGGCCCGGAACGGGTGGTGAAGGTGCAGCGTCGTCAGCAAGGCGCCGAGGACGAGGTCTACGCTGCCGATGACGGCCGGGTGTGGACCCGCACCTGGCCAGTGGAACGACGTCGGCCGACCGACCTGGCGGCGGTCATGCGCCTGGTGCGGGCGGTCGCTCAGGCCAGCGCCAGTGCTGCGCACTTGGCCACGCCCGCGGATCATGATCGATTCGCCTCGCCCGAGATGAGCCTCGACCTGCGCTTCGGCCCAAAAGGCGTCGAACGGATCACCCAGGATCTGCGCCTCGACGATGCGGCGGTCCATGACTGGGGCCTGCGTCTGCGCCGCGCGGGCCAGTCTTGGCAGGCCCTGCAGATCGACGGCGGCATCGTCTATGACCTTGATGATGCGGTGGTCGAAGAATGGAGCCAACCGCTCGACGATGCGCTGTTGCTGCCCGTGGTACCTAGCCAGGTCCTTGCCTTCGAGGTGCGTCGTGGTGCCGCCGGCGGGGCCTTCCGGGTCGAGCGCAGCGGCGCCACCTGGCAGCTCCGGGACCTGCCGGATGGCGTCGCCCAGCCGGCGGATTCGCTCCAGGTGCGCCGCTATTTGCGCGGCCTGCTGGAAGCTCGGGCCCAGCGTTTGCAGGCAGATGCCGGCTCGGTCACGGCGGTCGAGACGGCGTTCGCCCTGAGCCTGGAACTGGTTGGTGGTGGGGATAATCCGCTGATCCAGCTCATCATCGTTGGACGGCCCGCGGCGGATGGCTTGGTTCCAATCGCGATCGAAAGCGCCCGGGACAGCCTGGCCATACGTGGGCGACTCTTGTTCCCGGCGGCGCAGGTCGAGCGTCTCGATGCGTCCACTGCGGCTTTCCTGGCGGTTGGCGGAGGGCGCTGACATCGCCTCCTTGCGCGCCAGTATCACCGCAGATCTGCGCCAGGCGGGTCTGGCCGCTTTGCATTCCCTTGGTCAGCATTTCATGATCGATGCGGCGGCATTGACCTGCCTGGCCGACACTCTGGGCGCCCAGCCCGGTATGCGGGTGGTGGAAATCGGCCCCGGCACCGGTGTGCTGACCACCGTGCTGCTGGAGCGCGGCTGCCAGGTATTGGCGGTCGAACTTGATCGCGGGATGGTGGGGCTGCTGGAGGGGAAGTTTGGGCAGACAGCCGTCGCGGAGTCGCGGGGTCGCGGGGTCGCGGGGTCGACATCCTTACAGACCTCGTCGAGTGAATTGGGGCCGGCGCATACTGACGACGATCTTGGATCGATGACCGGATCAGTAACCGACCCCGCGACCCCGCGACCCCGCGACGCCGCGACGGCTGTCCCCGCCTTTTCCCTCATCCACGGCGACTGCCTGGCCGCCAAGACTCGCCTGCATCCCGCCATCGAGGACTTTGCTGCGGCCGGGCCGTGGACCTTGGGTGCCAATCTGCCTTACGATGTCAGCATCCCGGTGATCTTGAATGCGGCGGCCTTGCCCCGGCCGCCGGCGGTGGTGGCGGTGACGGTGCAACTTGAGGCGGCGCGCCGGCTGTGCAGCCGGCCGGGCGAGGCGGCTTGGGGCGCCAGTGCGGCAGTCTTGCAGGCGTCGGGAATTCCACGGCTGGTGCGTCGCCTGCCGCCGGGCTGCTTCATGCCACCGCCCCGGGTCGATAGCGCCATCCTGGCCTGGACGCCGACCAGCACGCTGCCGGCGGGCTTCGGGGCCTGGTGCCGCAAGGTGTTCTCCTTCCGGCGCAAGGTGCTGCCCGGGGCTTTGCGGGATGCGGGACTCACCCGCATGGACGCCGAAGCCGCGTGTCAGGCTTGCGGCCTTGATCTGACCCGCAGGCTGCAAGACCTTGATGCACCAGAACTCCTCGCCCTCTTCGCGTTGCTCCCTCCCACTGCTTAAGCGCTGCTGCCTTGGGCTGCTGGTGTTGATGCTTGGCGCCTTGCCGGCACCCGAGGCGCCGCGCACCATCGATCCTGGCAGCGCCACCGTCGCGGTGATCAATGGTCAGCCCTTGAGCCTGAAGGATGTTGAGGATGCCATGCTCCGCAAAGAAGGCATTGAGCAGGCGCAGAAACTGCTGGCCGAGATCATCAAGGCCACCGACTGGACCACGCTGAAGGACGACGAAGTCGTGCTGATGGTGGCGGGCCGTTCGATCACCAAGCGCGACGTGGTGCTCAGCCTGATCCGGCAGGGGGTCGGCAAGGTGCGTGAGGACTTGATATCGATCCGTGCGGTGCAGCAGGTGCTGGCAGCCGAAGGGATCGTAGTCGGTCAGGAACAGGTCCAGGCCACCTGGAGCCGGATGGAGCGCCAGTTTTGGAAGAGCCAAGAGTTACGTGGCAACGACCGCATCGATTTCGCGAGCTGGATCCGCACCAAAGAGGGCATGGAGCCCGATCAGTACATGCGCGAGGAGGCCTTCCGCATGCTGGCAGGCGTGCAGGAACTGGTCATCCGGAAGGTCGCCCGCGAGACCAAGGAAGCGGATCTGCG
>JBBQTJ010000275.1:0-4824 GCA_038213315.1 Planctomycetota bacterium | reverse complement strand
GTGGTGTTGGTCGATCCAGGCAAGTTTTGGTATTCCGGTCTAGCGACGGGAATGCTTGGCGGCATGTACGACTGTGCAGAGGATCGGGTTGATGCGAAGGCGCTCGCGGAAGCGCACGGTGCGGAGTTTATCAGGGATCGTGTCGCGGCCGTGGATACTTCCGCGCGGCGTCTTCGCCTCGCCGGCGGTGCAGAGTTGGCTTATGACTATTTGTCGCTGAATATCGGCAGTCAGGTGAATGCTGATGGCATTGCCGGCGCGGCCGATGACCCGAGTGTCTGGACCGTCAAGCCGATCAGCAATCTGTGGAAATTGCGCGTACATTTGGAAGCATGTTTCCGCGCGAACGAGACGCCGCGCGTGGCGGTGGTCGGCGGCGGCCCGACGGGTTCCGAAGTGGCGGCGAATCTGGCCGCGCTGGCCAGGATCTTTCACCGCACAGTGCACGTGACACTGCTCACGCCCGACGACCGGCTGATCATACAGGCTCCAGCCGGCGCAGCGCGGAGACTTCAGCGCGAGTTGATCCGCAGCGGCGTGGACATCCGCACTCACGTCCGGGTCGTCCTGCGCGAGGGACAAGCGTTGATTGCTGAAGACGGTCGCCGCATTCCCGCGGACCTCGTCGTCCTGGCGACCGGGCTCGAAGTGCATCCGCTGGTGCAGGCCATGGGACTGCCGACCCGTCAGAAGCATGGGCTGCGCATCAATCGCATGTTGCATTCGATCGCCGACGAGCGGGTCTTCGCCGGAGGTGATTGCGCCGCGATGGAAGGTTTCGATCTGCCGAAGCTTGGCGTGTTCGGCGTGCGCCAGGCCGCCTATATTCACGCCAATCTGCTGGCCAGTTTAGCGCACAAACCACTCACCGAGTACCAGCCACAAAAGCGCTTTCTGGCCATCCTCAATCTCGGCCATGGCACGGCCCTGGCGACATGGGGACCGTTTTGGTGGCATGGCCGCTCCAGCATGTGGCTCAAGGACTACATTGACCGGCGCTTTCTAGAAATGTATCGGCAGGTTGCGTCGCCGCAGCCGACAAAATCAGCGCAATGAAGTCCCGTCTCTCCATCAGCACTCCGACGTTGAACGAGGCGACGTCACGCGCTGGGCTGCTCGCGGCAGGCTCCTGCCTACAGTCAGTCATCGCCTCGCTCAACGGGCGTCCGCGCACCAGCCGGATGGTCAGCTGGCCTGCTGCTGGGGGTTGCTGAGTCAGCGATCAGCGGGGCGTCGCCTTGGCGGCAGTCAGGATGGCCTGGGGATCTAGGCGGACCTTGTAGTCGGGATTGGCATGGACGAAGCGGATCTCGCCTTCGGCGGTGACTAGAAACACGCTCGGGACCGGCAGCAAGCGGTGCTTGTTCCCGGCAGCGGCCTCCAAGTCGATCTTATACCCCTTGAGCGTGGCCACCGTGGCGTCGTCAACGTGGTAGGCGACGCCGAAGGCCCGCATTGCAGTGCCATCGGCATCGGACAAGCGCCTGACGCCATCATCGCCCTGGGCGATGGCCGCCGCAAGTACGGTGGGCTGGTCCGGGGCCAGTGCGACGATTTGCCAACCGGCTGCCGTCAGGTCGGGGGCGATCGCACCCAGCCCGGCGAGGTGGCGGGTGCAGAAGGGGCACCACCCGCCGCGGTAGAAGACCACGACGGTGGGCTTGCCGGCGAGAACCTGTCCGAGGGTGATCGCCGTCCCATCTGGTTGCCGCATGGCGGTGGCGAGGGGTATCCGACTGCCCACGGACGCCGCCGTGGCGGCCTGCGCTGTGGCCGGTATGGCCGGGGCCTGGGGTTGGGTGGGTTCAACAGCAAGAAGGCCAGACGCGCAGACGCACGCCAGCAACATGAACTGGATGGACATGGACGGTTCCTTGCTGGTGAGTCGGGTGTCCCCCGGGGTTCTTACAGCTCAATCGGGGATCCGGGCTGGCTCTCTGGCACAACCACTGATCCTGACGCCCGACACCTGTTGCCGGGGGCCTTGATGAGTGCCACACCAGAACCGAGGCCCGCAGGCACCGATCCCAACCAGTGGGTGGACACGCACGCGGACAACTTGTTCCGCTATGCCTTGACCCGCTTGCGCCGTCGTGAGGACGCTGAGGACGCCGTTCAGGAGACTCTGCTGGCCGCCCTCCAGGCTCAGCGGGACTTCCGTGGTGACAGCGCCGAATTGACCTGGCTGATGGGCATTCTGCGCCACAAGATCGTGGACCGCATCCGACTGACAGCGCGTGACTCTACGCTCGAAGCGCTGCCAGCCGAGGAGTTGGATGAGTGGCACGGGATCTTTGACCATTGGCGCAGTCCGCCGAAGTCCTGGTCCGGCGACCCAGCCAAGCTCAGTGAAGACGCCGAGTTCTGGCAGCAGGTGCGTAAGTGCTTTGCGGCCCTGCCAGAACGGCAGGCCCAGATCTTCGCTCTGCGCACCTTCGATGAACTTGAAGCTGAGGATATTTGTAAGCAGACCGGCGTTTCCGCGACTAATCTGTGGGTCCTGCTGCATCGCGCGCGCCTGCGCCTGCGCGCCTGCCTGGAGGAAACTTGGTTCACCCCGGAGTCCACGCCATGAGTGCCGTCTTTTCGTGCCGCGAAGCAGCCAGGCTGGCCTCGGAGGCGCAGGATCATGCGTTGCCCATGCGTCAGCGCATGGAACTGCGCATGCATATCCTGATGTGTGCGGCCTGCCGGGCCTACGAACGTCAGATCATTTTCATCGACAGCGTCTTCCGCCTGCGCGCCAGGCACGGCAAGCCCGACCTCCCCACCAGCGAGGGACTGGACGCCGCGGCCCGCGAGCGCATCCGCGCCCGGCTCACGAAGGATCAATGATCCTCGTCTGCTGTTGGCCCACCAAGGCCCGGAACGGCGCATGAGCAACCGGCTCGGCATCATCATTCCGACGTACATGGAAGAGCGGTGGCTGCCTGGGTGCCTGGACAGCCTGGGCGATGCCACGGTTCCTGTCTTGGTGGCTGATGGCGGTAGCACGGATGCCACGCTAACGGTGGCCGCAGCGCACCGTTTGCAGCCCCAGGTGCTTCAGGTCACAGGTGGCCGGCACCGGCAACTGAACGATGCGCTGGAGCAGATCGTCGCCGACTGGGTGCTGATCATGCCGGCTGACGGGCGCCTGCTGCCGGGGGCCATCGAACGCATCTCCTACGCCTGTTCGCATCTGCCCTCTGCGGCGGCCTGTTTGACCATGACACCGGATGACCGCGCCTGGCCTCACCGCCTGCGTGGTGCCTGGTCAGCGTTGCGCAGCCGCCTGACCGGCGGCGCTTACCTCGACCAAGCGCCCCTGTTCCATCGCGGCGCGGCCCTGGCGGTGGGCGGATTCCGCGCCTGCGGCTCCTACGATAGTGCGGACCTGGGGTGGCGGTTGCGCGCGCATGGCCGCTTCGTGGTCGTGTCCGAGCCGGTGATTATGAGCTGCCGGGAGTACCACCAGCGGGGCTTCTTGGGTGCGACATTGCGCCACCAGCGTCTACGCTGGCGGCAGTTCCGCCGTGCCGCACCAGCGGAGAATTTTGGGCGATCATGAGCCTGCACGCCATGTCCCGTCCCCGGCCGCTGCTGCTGGGTTCCCTGCTGCTCTTGCTGCTCTTGCTGGCCGTTCTGGCCACGTTCGTGGTGATGGCCCGCCAGCATCGTCTTGCGGATCGGGCTGAAGCCGCCGCTTGGGTCGCGTCCCGACATCCCGACGTGCTGCGCCTGACGGGCCAGTCTTTGGACGCCCTGCCCAACGGCGACTACCTGCTGGTCGATGTCCGTTCAGCAGCTGAATGGTCGGTCAGCCATCTGCCTGCGGCATTCCGCTGTGAGGATCCGGGTGCAGCAGTGGCAGAGGCCAGGCGTCGGCACTGCGTTCGGGTGGTGGTGTATTGCAGCATCGGCGAGCGTAGCAGCCAACTGGCCGAACGGATGGAGGCATTGGCTCCCAACTTGCTGATTCATGATCTGGCTGGCGGAATTTTCACCTGGGCCAGCGAGGATCGGACGCTCGTGGATGCTGACGGACAGCCGACCAGATTGGTCCACCCCTACGACACGTCGTGGGGTGCCTTGTTGCCGCCAGATCGCCGGGCGCCGTTGCCCTGAGCCTCTTCGCCAACGGCGATTTCTCGCCTGAGCGTGCAACGACCTGGGGCCGATTGGCCGAAGCTGTCAGAACGAGTTGCGACAATCTTACGCGGCGGCCATGCCTGGCAAACGTGGCGCCTGGGTGCGCCGACGAGCGAACGGGTGAGGTTGACAGCCTGAATCCCGCTTCGCCATCGACGCCCAGGCGATGCACCGGCTCAGGGTTTGGGCAGCGCTTTGGCGAGCGCGCCCGACATGTCCTTCAAGGACTGCTCACGCGTAAGGCGAGCGACTTCAACACGGGTCTTTGCATCCACGACGACGAGAAACCCGGTCTTGTCCTGATTGGCATCGAAGAGGTCGCCAAGGCCAAGGGCTGCGGCGCGCATTTCGCTTTGCCGTTTGGTCGTCGCATTGGTAAGGTCCATGGTCACGAACAGGATTGGCTGCCCGTCGTGCTTATTGGCCAGATCCGTAGCCACATCACCCATGGCGCGGCACGCGCCGCACCAATCAGCGTGGAACTTTGTGACAACCAGGCTCGGGGCCTGTGCGGCGGTCAGTGAGCTGACCCCGACGGTGACGAGCAGGGCAGTGGTGGCGAATAGGTTCATATCATGGCTCCGGACGGACGGGGTGGTTGATGTCCGCGTGCAGGATGAACGGACACCCTGCCCGGCGATTGCAGGTTTCTGTGTCGGGGTTGTGTGCAATCGCTGGCTGCCATCCTCGTTC
>JBBQTJ010000274.1:0-4834 GCA_038213315.1 Planctomycetota bacterium | reverse complement strand
CACGATGGCGCCGCCCATGGCCTCCACCAGGCGATGGGTGATGGCCAGGCCCAGGCCGGCGCCGCCATGATGACGGGCGGCACCGGGATCGAGCTGCACGAAAGGCCTGAACAATTCCGCCCGTCGAGCCAGCGGGATACCCGGTCCGGTATCGGCCACCACCAGCCGCACGCCCACATCCGGGCCAGCCACCACCGAGACCTGCACCCAACCGCGGGCAGTGAACTTGACCGCGTTGCCGATGAGGTGGTCCAACACCTGCCGCAGCCGCGTGGCATCGCCGGTCACTAGGGCCGGAATGCGCGGCGCGACCTCGACCAGCAACCGTAGGCCGGTCTCGGCTGCCAGGGGCCGATGGTCAGCGACCACCTCGTGGACCAGGGCCGGCAGATTGAAGTCCGCCTGTTCCAGGTCCAGCTGGCCGTCCTCGATCCGCGCCCAGTCCAGCACCTCGCCCAGCACCAGCAGCAACGAACGGGCCGAGCGGGCGATGGTCTGGGCGTATTCCTCCTGTTCAAAGCCCAGGCGACTGGCTAACAGCAACTCGGTCATGCCGACCACGCCATTCAAGGGTGTGCGGATCTCGTGCGACATGGCGGCCAAAAATTCGCTTTTGGCCCGGTCGCCCTGCTGCGCGGCGTCGGCCAGCCGTTCGGCCCGCGCCACCGCCCGCTCCAAGGCGAGGCGCGCATCCTGGGCCTCGTCACGCGCCCGGCGCAGCTCGGTCTCGGCCGCGACGCGCTCGGTGATATCGCTGATGAAGCCCATCAGCCGGCCATCGGCCAGGGCCACGGCGTCGATCTCACTATACTCGATCCGCTCGTCGTTACGCCGCTGCCGCACCATGCCCCGGGCCCGGCCAGTGGTGAGCAGGGTGGTGAACATCTCCTGCGCGCGTTCCGCATCCTCGGGATGGGCCAGGGACAACACCGGCCGACCCAGCAGCTCCGCCTCGCTCAGCCCGGTGATGGCGCAGGTCGCGGCATTCACCTCGGCGATGCGGCCATCACGTCCACCGACCAGGAGGCCAACCGGGGCATGGTCGATGTAGCCGCGATAGCGTGCTTCCATGTCGGCGCGGCGCTGCAGTTCGACCTCGGCCCGGCGCCGGGCCGAGTGGTCGGTGAGGGTCGACAACACCGCCGCCACCTCGCCCTTGGCGCCGGGCAGGCGCGTGTGCACCACATGGAACCAGCGCGTGCCCCCCGGCACGGTCAGATCCAGATCGCCGGTGACGCAGGCGCGTGCCGCCACCGCCCGCGCCTGACCCTGGCGCAAGATGGCGGCCTGGTCCGGCGGCAGCCAGGCCCAGGGATCGGCGACCAGGGCGTGCAGGTCCCGGCCGGACGCCAACAGAAAGGCGTCGTTCGCCAACTTGGCGCGTCCATCCGCCCCGCAGACCAGGTGCAGATCGGGCGTGGTGGCAAAGACGATGCGGACCAAGGTGCGGGTGCCGGCCAGTTCCAGTTCGCTTTGCCGGGCCTGGTGTGCAACCCGGGTGGCGCGCCGGTCGTGGCGCAGTAGCAGTGCTATCAGAGCGCCAGTCGCAACCAGGCCCAGGCCAGCAACCAAAAGCGGCAGCAGCAAGACCTCGCCCAGGCTGGGCGGGGGCGTGGCCACCCGCAGGCGCCAGACGCGATCACCGACCGCCACCGGCAGCTCGATTCCGCCTGTGCCCTGGCCAAGGTCGGCCGGCCACGCCGCGGCATCCGCCGGATCACTGAGGCTCAGCCCGGCTGGCGTGAATCCCGCCAACAGGCGCTCTGGACGCAGCAACATCACCACCCAGCCACGCCGCTGCGTGGCCCCGTCCACGCCCACCACGACCGGCACGACCCGCCCAGGCGGAATGCCCGACACCGCCATGGCCGGGCCCAGGTGCGGCTGCGCGGCCACCGCGCCCACCAGCAACGGTGACCAACCCGGATCCGTCAACAGATCCCGACCAACCAGCGGATGCGCGCGGGGGACGGCCACTGCCACCGGCGCGCGGGCGGCTTGGACGGGCACCCAGGCGATCACCTCGCAGCCCGTGATGGGCTGGCCACCCGTCGCCAAAAAAGACGGCAAGGCCTGCTCATCCAAAGTGGGTACCGCCTGACAAAAACGGGCCGCCAGCACCACCTCCTCCAAAACGCCCGACACGCGTGCCTGTACCATCGCGGCCATGACTTGCGCCTGCGCCCGGGCCGCCTCCTGCCGATGCATGGACCCGCTGCGCACCAGCAGCACCACGGCCATCGCCGTCACGCCCAGCAGCACCGGCACGACGATAGGCAGGTGGGCGGACCAGCCCCCATCCGGGGCCATGTCGGCGGCGTGGTGAATCGGCCTTGGTGCCATGGTAGGCCCATGGTAGACTCGTCCGCTGGGTACCGCCATGGCTGAACCGTCCACCCTTGTTCTGGTCAGCGCCGACCCCACCTGCCCCGGCCGGTGGCGCTCTGCCCTTGAGGCCCTGGGCTGGTCGGTGCGCTTGGCCACGGATGCCACCCTGGCCTTGGGCCTGTTGCAGCAGCTCCCCCGTCCACAGCTGGCACTGATTGCTGCCGACCTGCCGGGCATGGGCGCACGGCCCCTGATCACCGCAGCCGGCTGTCCCTGCGCGCTCATCGATGGCCTCCTGCCCGGCCTGCCCTCCCTGGCATCACCGCCTAGCGCAGCAGCCCTGGCGGCGCTGCTGTCTGCGCCGCCGGCCGCGACGCTGCCCGAACTAGACACCGACATGCTGGCCAGGCTGAGGCAGATGAATCCCGCCACCCTGGCCACCCTGCTGCGGGTCCTGCGCGACAGCCTGCCGAAGCGTCAGACCGACCTGGCCGCCGCCTGGGCCGCCGGCGACCTGAGTGCCCTGTGGCGTCTGGCCCATGCCCTGCGAGGCAGTGCTGCGACGCTGGGCGCCACGCGGCTCAGCCAGGCGGCGGGCGCCGTTGAAAGCCCGGCCCGGGCCGGCCACGCCGCCGCGGCCCAGGCAGCACGGGCGGACTTGGATGCCGCCTTCATTAGCACCAGCGCGGCCCTGGATCGCCAACTGGCGAGCTGACTCGGCCACACATTGGCTGCTTGCCTTCACGTCAATGCGCAAGTGCTTCGCATTACCGAAATGTCACCCTTGCAGATTGTTTCAGCGCCGCTCGCAAATGTGAGGTAGCCTGTCGTAGCGCCGTCGCGCGTCTCCACCTTCGAGGGTCCCGTCATGTCCGCTTCTGCCACCGCCACCGGACCCAGCCTGGGTGCCGGCACCTACCTGACCTTCCACCTCGGCGACGAGGAGTACGGCATCGATATCCTGCGCGTGCGCGAGATCATCGGCATGTTGCCGATCACCCGCGTGCCCGGGGCCCCCGGCGACATGATCGGCGTGATCAATCTGCGTGGCAAGGTCATCCCGGTGGTCAGCCTGCGCGCCCGCTTCCATCTGCAGGCCAGTGAGGCCCATCCCCACAACGTCATCGTCGTCGTCGAAGGCCCCCACAGCCTGCTTGGCTTCGCCGTCGATCGCGTCCGCGAGGTCGCCAGCTTTGTCGATGCTGATCTTGAGGCGGCGCCCACCTACGGCCTTGATGTCGATGCCAGCTACGTCCGCTCCATCGCCAAGAGCCAGAACCGCGTGCGCATCCTGCTCGCCATCGACCGCCTAGTAACGCCCGAAGCTGCGGCCGCGCTCGCCGACCTGCCCGGCTGACCTGATTTTCAGCTAAAATTCCTTCTCTTTCCGCCCGTTGGCAATCTTCCACCCCTGCCCCCAAAGCCACCATGAAACTCGCCACCAAGATCGCCAGCGGCTTCGCCGCGCTCCTCATCATCGCCCTTGCCCTGGGGGCCTTGGCCGCCGTGGCCATGTCCCAGGCCAGCACCCGCGCCAGCGGCCTGCGCGACCAGCAGGCCCCGGCGGTCGGGATCGCCAACGCCGTCGAACGCCAGTCCCTGCTCACCATGTACAACGTTCGCAGTTGGGCCCTGACCGACAACCCGGACTGGAAAAAAGCTGCCGAGGAGCACTACGCCAAGGTCATCACCGCCCTGGACGCGGCCGACAAGCTGGCCACGGACCAGGACATGACGGCCCTGGGTGACGCCAGCAAGGACGCCAGGAACGCCGCCACGGAATATTACGGCTATTACACCCAGACCGGGACCCAGCTGAAGGTTATGAACGACGCCTTGGCCAAGCGCGTCGCCGCGGCGGGGGCCTTTCTGAAGCCCTGCGAGGCCTACCTGGCCGACCAGCGCACCGCGCTGACCGCCGAGATCGAGGCCGAGGCCGGCAAAGACAAACTCAATGAACGGGTGGCCAAAATCAACGGCATGACCGAGATCATTGCACTCGGCACCGGCCTGCGCACCGCCGCGCTCAGGGCCCAGGCCGAGACCAACGCCACCCTGTTCACCACCCGCCTGGGCGACTTCGACAAGATCACCGCCAAGGCGGATGAACTGTTGCCCATCACCCGCCAGCCGGGCGACCAGGAGAGTCTTGCCCAGCTTAAGAAGGCCGCCGCCGAGTTCCGCACCGCCGCCGAGGCCTGGCTGGAGGCGCACAAGTCGGTGGAGGAGCTAGGCAAAAAACGCGCCGCTGCCGCCGGCAAGGTACTGGAGGCAGCGCAAAAGATCGCCGAAGCTAATCTTACGGCCACGGTCACGGCCGCCAAGGATAGCGCCACCGGCCTGACCGGTGCCACCAGACTGCTGTTGATCGGCCTCGCCATTGCCAGCGTCGTCGGCATCGCCTTGGCCTTCGGCATCACCCTCTCGATCACCCGTCCGGTCAACCGCATCGTCGACCAGCTCAGCGCCGGCGCCGAGCAGACCGCCAGCGCCGCGTCCCAGGTGT
>JBBQTJ010000273.1:0-4851 GCA_038213315.1 Planctomycetota bacterium | reverse complement strand
AAGGTCGTTGGCGGCGCCAATGACCTGGTCAAGGTGGACATCCGCGGCAAGGCCTACACCCCGCCTGAGATCAGCGCGATGGTGCTGCAGTACCTCAAGAAGGCCGCCGAGGACTACCTTGGCGAGACCGTCACCGAGGCCGTGATCACCGTCCCCGCCTATTTCAACGACAGCCAGCGCCAGGCCACCAAAGACGCCGGCAAGATCGCTGGCCTGGACGTCAAGCGCATCATCAATGAGCCCACCGCTGCGGCCCTGGCCTACCACATGGACAAGGGCAAGAGCGGCAAGATCGCCATCTTCGACCTGGGTGGCGGCACCTTCGACGTGTCGATCCTGGAAGTTGGCGACGGCGTGGTCGAGGTGCTGGCCACCAACGGCGACACCCACCTGGGCGGCGACGACTTCGACGATGCGATCATCAACCACCTCGCGGACGAGTTCGCCAAGGCCAATGGCGGCCACGACCTGCGCAAGGACAAGATGGCCCTGCAGCGCTTCAAGGAAGCTGCTGAAAACGCCAAGAAGACCCTGTCGCAGGCCTTCTCGGCGCAGATTTCACTGCCCTTCATCACCATGGGCAAGGACGGTCAGCCCAAGCACTTGGCCACCACCTTGACCCGCGCCACCTTCGAGCAGATCACCAAGAGCCTGATCGATCGCTGCCGCCAGCCCTGCGAATCCTGCCTGAAGGATGCCAAGCTCGCGGCCAAGGACGTTGACGAAATCGTCCTGGTTGGCGGTTCGACGCGCATGCCCATGTCGCAGCGCGTGGCCGAAGAGATCTTCGGCAAGAAGCCCAAGATGGACGTCAACCCGGATGAGGTGGTGGCGGTCGGCGCCGCCGTTCAGGGCGGCGTGCTCACCGGCGAAGTGAAGGACGTGCTGCTGCTCGACGTCACCCCCCTGTCCCTCGGCATCGAGACCGAAGGCGGCGTGATGACGGTGATGATCGAACGCAACACCACCATCCCCACCCAGAAGTCGCAGGTCTTCAGCACCGCCGCCAACAACCAGCCCGCCGTGGACATCCAGGTCTGCCAGGGCGAGCGACGCATGGCCCGCGACAACAAGTCGATCGGCAAGTTCTCCCTGGATGGCCTGCCCCCCGCCCCGCGCGGCACGCCCCAGATCGAAGTCACCTTCGCCCTGGATGCCAACGGCATCCTGGAAGTGAAGGCCAAGGACAAGGCCACCGGCAAGGAACAGCAGATCAAGATCCAGGGCAGCTCAGGCATGACCAAGGCCGAAGTCGAGCGCATGGTCGAAGAAGCCAAGGCCAACGCCGAGTCCGACGCCAAGAAGGAAGAGATGGTCAAGGCCCGCAACGGCGCCGAACAGCTCGCCCACCAGGCCCGCCAGATGCTGGACGAACACAAGGACAAGCTGCAAGGCAGCGAGGAAGCCGACATCAACGCCGCCCTGGTCGAAGTCGACAAGCTCAAGACCAGCGAAGACAAGGCCGCCATCGATGCGGCGCATAAGCAGCTGGAAACCGCCATGCAGGGCTTTGGCAAGCGGGTCTACGAAGCCGCCCATGCGCAGCAGGCGGCGGCCGGTGCCGCAGCCGGCGGCGGCGATGCCGGCCCCCAGCCCGGTCCCGGTGGCAATGCCGGTGGCCAGGACGACAATATCAAAGACGCTGACTTCACCGTTCAGAAATAACCCCGGGCCGGCCCCACGCCGGTCTTCACCATCAGCCATTCCCATCCCAGGAAACCCATGTCCAAGACCGCACTCAAGCCCCTCGGCTCCCACGTCATCGTCCAGCGCAGCTCCGCCGCTGAGAAATCCACTGGCGGCATCGTCCTGCCCGAAAATGCCAAGGACAAGCCCAAGGAAGGCAAAGTTGTCTCCACTGGCAACGGCAAGATGATGGAAGACGGCAAGCGCCAGCAGATGCAGGTGAAGGCCGGCGACCGCGTGGTGTTCTCGTCCTACGCCGGCACCGAGGTCAAGCATGACGGCCAGGAATTCCTGATCGTCGAAGAGAGCGATATCCTCGCCGTGGTCAACTGATCGACTGATCGGTTGCTGAGGTCGTGATGCCCGCGCCGGCCACCGGCGCGGGCTTTTTCGTGTCGCGATGTTGGGGTGCGCCTCTACTCAGCTTGCACTGATATTAGATGTCGCAGTCCAAACCACACAGAGGACCAGAGGACCCAGAGGTGAGCAGCGTTGCGCCGAGAGCTGCCCTCACCCTGAGGGTGACCCGCGTTCCTTGCCTCAAGTCTTTTCTACCTCTGGTTCCTCTAGTCCTCCGTGGGAATCCGACTGCGCTTTCAAGGGTGATAAGTGGCCACCGCCACCTGACGGATGAAGAGAAAGCTGATCCCGGCGAGGTCGGTCATGCGGCTAGGCCCAAACTCAATGACCGCCCACCACCAGCACATCGTCAACCGCCCAGGCCACTTCGCTCGCCGCGAACTGCAGGTGTGATCCCGCCGGCAGCTCCACCCCGCTCCAGCGGCCCAGCACGCGCCCATCCAGATCGATGGTCAGCTGCCCCTGCACGCAACGCATCCGCAGGCGGCCGGTACCCGGATCTGGATCGGTCAGGCCCTCGGCCCCGGTTACCCCGGGCAGGGTCACGATGGTCTGATCTGGGGCCAGACGCACCTGCACCACCGGATCGCTGGCCGTCAGCACCATGATCACATCGCCGGTCCCGGTGCGGCCGACCGTGGCGGCGACTTCCCAAGTGTCACCGACCAGGGGCGTGTCGATGGAAAATAAGGCCGGTTCCTTGGCGGAGCCAGCAAGACGCCCGCCACTCAGCACCGGCGTCCCCTGCTGCACCGACAACCTGGCCAGATCCGCCGGATCGGCAAAGCCCAGCACCGCCACAGCCCGCCCCGATAGCGCCTCCCGACGGGCCAGCAGATCGCCGGACGCCAGCGCCGGATCCGCCAGCAGGCGGCGGGCCGCGGCATCATCGCCGGCCAGCATCATCGCTGCACCAGCCGGCAGCGCCGTTGCACCGGTGGCCCGGCCCAGGGCGACCTTGGTATCGGCCCAGCCAATGCGCCACTGGGGCGCGGCGGCGGCCGCTTCCCGGCATTGGGCGGCAAACTGGTCGAAGACTCCGGCGATCGCGGTGCCGGCATAGGCCGGCGCCAGACGCGCGCTGATCGCGGTCAATTCGGCGAATTTGCCCGCTTCCAAGGCCTGCCGGGCTGAGCGCCGGGCCTCGGCCAGCATGTGTCCCAGGCGATCGAGTACCTCTTGATGACGGGCGGTGGCATCGGCGCGATCCAGGCTGCCCACCGCATCGCGCAGCTTGGCCAGCGCGGTCAGACGTTTGGCCAGGTCTGTCGGCTGGTTACCGCTGGGCAGGGCCTGCACCTGGAGGCGATACCAGGCGGCGGCATCAAGGGCGAGCTGCCGGCGCCGCACCGCAACTGCTGCGGCCACGCTGCCACCCGGTTCCTGCCGGCTGACCAAGGCCGCGAATTCGCTCAGATCCATTTCCGCCGCGCCCCAATCCCCGGCCCGGGCGCTGGCCAGGACGCCCTGCTCTACCGCCAGCCAGCGGGACATCAGGGCGGACGAAGGACGGCTGGCCGTGGCAGTTGCCGCTACGACGGGGGCGACCGCCTGATGAGCCGGTGCCACCGCCGGCTGATGGACCTGCGCGGTTCCGCCCGGTGCAGCAGCGGCCGGGGTGAACAGCCCCTTCGCCAGGCTCGGCCCAAAAACCAGGACCAGGACCACCGCCACCATCACGCCACCGGCGGTCAGCAGCACCCGCACCAAGCGAGGCACCTGCTGATCCCAATCAGAAACTACCTTGTCCGCCACCGGGCGGCGGGGCGCGCTGCGGGCCGGGCTGGGCTTAGCCACCACCTTGGCGGGCGGCTCGCTGGCCGTTCCCGCCAGCTTGGTACGCACATCAGCCAGTGCGCTCAGCACTTCGTCCATGCCGGCAAAACGCCAATCGACTTTTTTGGAGAGCATGCCCTGCACCAGATCGTCGAAGGCCTTGGGCAAGTGCAGGGAAGCAGCCAGTGCCGGCACCGGCACGTGCTCGTGCGCGGCAATGACCTCTTCAAGATCATCACCCGTGAAGGGCGGCTTGCCGGTCAGCAGATGCAGCAACACACAGCCCAATGCATACACATCCGCGCGGCGATCCGCCAAGGACCCACGGGATTGGGTCGGACACAGATACATGGCCTGCTTCACCGTGGCCCGGGCGCGCGCGGCGATGCCCTCGCGGCCGGTCAGGCCGACCAGTCCCAGATCCAGCACCTTCACCGTGCCGGCCTCGGTGACCATGATGGTCGCTGGCCGCAGGTCCCCATGCACCACGTCCGCGGCATGGGCCGCCTGCAAGGCACGGGCCGCCCGGTCGATGATCAAGAGGGCCAGCGGGGGCGCCACCACGCCATCGCGCTTCAGCAGTCCCTCCAGGGTCTCGCCTTCGGCCAACTCCATGCTGTACCATAGCAGGCCCTCGTGCTGCCCGCATTCATGCAGCTTCACCAGACCTTCGTGATTGATGCTTGCCGCATGATTGACGGCATGCAGGAAGCGCTCGGCGAAACCGGGATTGTTCAGACCAAAGCGAGGATCCAGGACCTTAAAAGCCACCAGGCGATCTAAGCGGATCTGCCGCGCCCGATACACCCCACCCACCAGGCCGCGGCCCACCAGCGACTCCAGCCGATAGTCGCCGATCTGCGTGCCGAGCAGGTCGGGCAACCGCTCGGTATCCTGGAAGGTCAGCTCGGCATGGCCCAGACGCAGCACATCCCCATCCCGCAAGAGGGTCCGGGCCGCAATGCGCTTGCCGTTGAGCCGGGTCCCATTCGCGGATTCAAGATCTTCAAGGTGCGCCGCGCCGGCCGA
>JBBQTJ010000272.1:0-4864 GCA_038213315.1 Planctomycetota bacterium | reverse complement strand
CGCCCGCGCTTGGCCAAGACCCTGGCCCTGCGCGCCCACGGCCTCTCGGCCCTGCATCGCCACCAGATCGCCTTGCTCAAACGCTGGCGCACCCTGCGCGCCGCCAGCGACCCAGCCGCCGACGCCCTGTTGCCGCCGCTGCTGCTTTCGGTCAATGCCATTGCTTCGGGATTGCGCACCACCGGCTGATATGGCGGGCCATGAGGCGAGTTGGAGCGGGCCTCCCACAAGAATCGTCGCGGAATCATTACACCCTTAAGCGTGACGATCAGCTTATGGCCATGCGGTGGCATGACGGCCAGAAGCTCCCGACGAGGGCCTGAGCCGGTTGGGTCAGCCTTCACCAAGTCTTTGCGCACACTTCATTTGTATGGCGATCTGTGCGCCCATAAGTGTCCGCCTCATGCTGATCGCCCATAACTATCAGAGGCAGTCGCTGTGAGCCGCAACCACGTCTTTGCCATCACGGCTCTGCTGATCGTCATCTTTCTTGCCGTGTTTGCCTGGCCCCATCCGGCCGCCAAGCTTGAGCCGCTGTCGGTGGGTGGCCAGACGCTGCCGGGTAGGATCGTGCGCTACGACCCTGAACGCGTGACCGGGATGGATGCGAATCCCGTCCATCCGGGGCCGCGAGCCGACGCGATCACGGTCGGTGCAAGCTGGGACGCAGCGATGCTGGCCAGCGGTGGCGAGGACTTCGTCGAAGTCGAGGAACGCCGTCGTCGCGAGTTGCGTCATGCCGATCTCGCCATGGTGCGCGGTCCGACCAATCCTGACTATCGCCACCCGACCGTCGAGCGGCGGTTCAGTGGCCTCATCGAATTGCGTCTGCGCGGCGAGGACTACGCCATCGGCACTGGACGTTCGGCCGTCGACGGACAAACCGGCGAGGGCATGGTGACGTCTTTCGTCCGCCGCCCTCAGGGCTGGATGGTGACCGAGGATCTTGCCGGAACGCAGGTGATGAAGGTCATCGAGGCGGTGAAACAGCCGGCGCAGCAGCCGCTGGCTGGAGCTCCGGCGCAGGCTTACGACCCCGACTTGGTCGACAAGCCGTGGCCGAGCGACAGCGCGGCGCTGCTCGCGGAATGCGCCGAGCTGTTTGCGCAGAACCACTGGCTGTCGCGGGTCGCGCTCAACCGCTTGTGCTCGCCGACGCATCTGCCCGCCATCGAGGCCGCGCTCGCTGGGCCGCAGGCGATCACGGCCGCGCGCGTCCTCCTGGCGATGAATGTCGGCCAGGCCTTCGAGGCCCTGATGCGTTCCGCCGCCAGCATCCCCGAGGGCGAGCGCGAGCGGGTGTGCGCCGTGTTCAACACCGCCTGGTTCGATGCCGCCATGCTCGCCCATGTGCGGCGCCATGCTGACGCTCCCGCAGACCGCCTGCTGCTTGGCGCCGTCACCGGCGCACTGGCGCGCTGCGGCACGATAGAAGATCTGTCTGACCTGAGCGAGCGGGCGCGCAGTGGCGCTTTCGATGCTGCGCAGCTTGAGGCGCTGGCCACGGGCTTGAGGTCGCAACAGCCTGGCGAGCTGCACACGCCCGTGCTCACGTCCCTGATCGCGTGGTGGGGACATCCCGCGGTGAGCGCGGTAGCTTTGCATCAACTCGGCAAGCTCGGCGGTCCTGAGTTGATGCTGGCGGCGCTGGTGCAGGCTGAGCTCAGCGGACGGGAGGGCCAAGCCGCGGTGCTGGCTGGGATCCTGGAACGGGTCATGCCGCCACTCGTCGCGCAACGGCCGGACACGACGGCGGCGCTGCTGCCGCATCTCGCGCACGAGGCGGCGCAGGTGCGTTGGCTCGCCGCCGAGATGCTGGCGGCCTGTCGCGACGCGTCCGCCCGGACCGCAGTGGCACGCCGGGCCGAGTCCGAACCGGTGGAGCCGCTACGTCAGCGCATGCTGACGCTGGGCGCGTCGCCGGAAGCCACGCCATGATCGGCGCAGCCACAGATACCTCGCGTCCGTATGAAGGACGCCAAGTCAAACACGCATGCAAACTTCATTGGCGTCCGTCAGCCTGGACGTCATTGCTATCATCTCCTTCTCTCGTTCGGTCACGCACCGCATTCTCTGGACATCCCATGTACACCATCCTCCGCTACACCCTGTCGTGCGCACTGTTGCTCGCTGGAAGCCTCGCCCTGCATGCCGCCGACCAGCGCTGGGCGCCGACGGCGATCACGGCCAATTCATCAGGGTCGGGTAATCCGGCGCAGAACGCCTTTGATGGTAATATGACGACCCGCTGGAGTGCCAACGGCATCGGCCAGTGGCTGCAGGCCGACCTGGGTCAGACCAGGTCGGTGAGCGGCGTGCAGATCGGGTTCTACGACGGCGCCACGCGCCTATGGTACTTCAACATCCAGACCTCGACCGATGGCAGCACCTGGACCAACGTGTGGAGCACGCAGCGGCAGAACACGGGGCTAACCACCAATCGCGAAGCGTTCGCCTTCCCGGCGGTGGTGCAGGCCCGCTATGTGCGCTTCGTCGGTCTCGGCAACCCCGTGTCGACCACGGGGACCTCGGTGATGGAATTGGACATCATGGGGTCGACCGGCACGCCGGCGAATGCGGCACCGACGGTGGCGCTGACGGCGCCCGCTGACGGCGCCAGCGCCACCGCCCCGGGCAGCTTCACCATTGCCGCGACCGCCGCCGACAGTGACGGGACGATCGCCAAGGTCGAGTTCTTCAACGGTGCGACCAAGCTGGGCGAAGACACCTCCAGCCCCTATTCCTTTGTGTGGTCGAGCGTGGCCGCGGGCAGCTATAGCCTGACCGCCAAGGCCACCGACAACGCTGGCGCCGTGACCACGTCTGCGGCGCGCAGCGTCACCGTCGGTGGCGGTGGCACAGCCAACCGCGCACCGGTAGTGGCGGCGACGATCCCGAACCAGGGCGCGACGGTGGGCACGGCATTCAGTTACACCATCCCGGCCGGGACGTTCAGCGATCCGGACGGCAATGCTTTGACCTGGTCGGCGAGCAGCCTGCCGACCGGCCTGTCCTTCAACGTCTCGACCTATGTGATCAGCGGCACGCCGAGCGCCGCCGCGGCCACGACAGTCACCGTGACTGCCGTGGATCCGGGCAATCTGAGCGTGAGCACGACCTTCACCTTGACCGTTGGTCCTGCCGGCAGCACGGTGCGGCTGGCGCCGACGGCGATCACGGCCAATTCAGCGCAGGTTGGCAATCCGGCGCAGAATGCCTTCGATGGCAATATGACGACCCGTTGGGCTGCCGACGGCATCGGCCAATGGCTGCAGGCCGACCTGGGTCAGACCAGGCCAGTGAGCGAAGTGCGGATCGGGTTCTTCAACGGCGCCACCCGCCTGTGGTACTTCAACATCCAGACCTCGACCAATGGCAGCACCTGGGCCAACGTGTGGAGCACGCAACGGCAGAGCTCGGGGCAAACCACCAATCGCGAGGCGTTCGTCTTCCCGGCGGTGGTGCAGGCCCGCTATGTGCGCTTCGTCGGTCTCGGTAACAGTAACACCGCGACGTCCACGTGGACCTCGGTGATGGAATTGGACATCATGGGGTCGGCCGGTGGTTCCCTTCCCGAAGATATTCCTTTCACCCCGGGCGGCGTCAGCACCGGCATCCCTTCCTTCGCCACTCCTGGCGGGATGATGGTGCGTCTGGGCGACCAATACGTCTTCGCCACAGCCGACGACAACTGGAAAGCGCTATCGAGCACGGATACCAGTCGCTTGACCATCGACGCCGCCCAGAATCCCAATGCCGTGGCCTGGACGACGGCCATGGCGATCGACGCGAAGCCACCGGCGCGCATCCACCTGGCAACCCCCGATGGACTGCCGATCGCCGGGGCGACGGTGAGGGCGAACGGTCAGACGGTGACTACCGATGGCCATGGTGACGCGGTCATCCTGGTGAATGCTACCGGCACGGCCCAGGCCACCGTCACCATGCCGAGCGACATCAGGCTCAGCGGTGCAAACATCTTCACCATCCCGATCCAGTCTGCCACCACCCCGCGTGTCGTGACGGTGAAGCAGGCGGTTTTTGAACCGGCCGTGGTGACCTTGGACAATCCGGCAAAGGCGATGCGGGACGCCGGCATTAGCGGCGGCACAGTATTAGGCACCGCCGCCATGCCGTGGACGGCGAAAAACAATCCGCTTTGGAGGGTCGTCACGCCAGGTGAGGTGATACCGAGTTTTATTGGTGGGGTGAGCAACTACACCGCGTCAGACCTGGGTATTGTCATCGACGGATCACGCGTCGGGATCATTTTCAAGACGATCTATCAAACTGAAGCCTCTCCTCCTGCTCTTGAATATGCTGCCAATTTTAATGTCCTTATGTCAAGAAGCCACTATGGATCTAACTGGGGATCTAATCCCAATTACTTTTTACGTGTAGGTTATGGCTTCAAAGTGAGTCCAAATGGCGCCGCAGCTTTCGACATCGAGAGAACGGGAAATCATATTGATGGTCGGCAGGTGGGTGCATATGTCTTCTTGCAGCATGACGACATAGTACCTAATCCTTACTACCCTGGTTGGGTCCAAGATCCTTATTCTGAGGCTTCAGATATTTACTCTGAAATTCTCTATAATATCATTCCTAAGTATTATGTTCTGGAACACCGTGGAACCAGTGGGGGGCCTAACAGTGGCAGAGGATGGAGAGTGGTGTTCGTCAGGACCAACTATAGCGACGAAATAACCCAACGTTTATCACGCCTCAGGTCCATCAACGATTGGAGCCGCCACGCTCTCTTCGACGATACCGACATGTCTCGTCGTTCCATATCGGACCTGGAGATCCTGAAGGGATCGAAGGCGCGCATCGCGCTGGTGAACCCGCCAACAATGCAGGCGAA
>JBBQTJ010000271.1:0-4871 GCA_038213315.1 Planctomycetota bacterium | reverse complement strand
CATTCGACCGCCACCAGTTTCTCCCTGGTGGTGGCGGCATTCGCGGAGCGGATCCCGATCAGCTTCCAGCCGGCCATGGCCCCGGCACCATCCGGCTGGCTGGTTGATGGCGGCCTGGTCACGGGGCTCCGGACGAGCGGCTTGGTCTATGGCTGGAACCGGGACATGACTGACGCGGCCCGCGACCGGAACCTCGTCGCCGACCAGCGCCTCGACACCTTGATCATCCTCGGCGATGCTGCGGCTGCCGGGCCGGTCTGGACGATCGACCTGGGCAACGGGCAGTACGCGGTGACAGTTACGTGCGGAGATCCGAGCTACAATGCCGGCCGTCAGGCGGTGTCCGTGCAGGGGGTGGTGGCCGTCGATGCGAGTACCCCATCGGTGGCATCGGTATCCGGCACCATCACCGTGATGGTGACTGACGGGCATCTGCGCGTGCGGGTAGCTGACGGCGGCGCCAACGTCAAGCTCCTGTCCATCGAGATCAACCTGGTCGGAGGTGGAGCTGGCTGAAGTCAGAGGCGCTCGCAGGTAGAGAACTCTGCGATCAGAGACTGCCTCATCTGGCTGGAAAGAGGGTCGGCGAGCAGGTGGCGGCGGAAAAGAATTAGGCCGTTCCGTCTACGCCGTCAGCTCCTCGGCCTGGATGTTCTCGCCGCGGGTCTCCAGGGCCGGAGCGCCATCCAGTGCGGCGGCGATCAACTCCACCTGTCGCTGGGGATTGTAGAAGCGCTCGATGACGCGTATGCAGGCGGCGGACACCTCCGCCGACGGGAAGCGGCTGGTGGTCCAGCGTGCAATGGCGTCGGCCATGCCGGAGACATCGCCAGGGCGGAAGAGGTCGCCGGTGATGCCGGGTACCACCGCTTCAAACTCAGGCATTTGATCGTCGGCGTCGCCGTGGGTCAACACCGGTACGCCAAAGGCGAGGCTGTGCATGGCGGTGAGGCCAACCTTGCCCGGGGCGACGGTACAGTTGGAGGCCATGATGAAGCGGCCGATGCGCTCCTCGTCATAGCAGGCACCGGCGAAGTGCACCGCCACGCCCAGGGTCCTGGCCTGGGCCTCCAGGGCCCCTCGTTCGGGACCGTCGCCCACCAGCACCACCCGCACCGTGCGGCCATGGCGTTGGCGCACCTCGGCCACCGCCTCCAGCAGCAGGTCGAGCCGGCGCAATCGCACCAGCCGGGTGGTGCACACCACCAACGGGTCCTCGGCGTCGCCGAACATCTCGCGCCGCAGTGCCAGGCGGTCGGCCTCGCTGATGTGGTCGCGGGCCGCTGCCTGGGCCGGGTAGTCGAGGCTGTTGTAGATCACCTGCACCCGCTCAGAGCGGAAGCCGTTGGCCAGGGCCAACTGGCGGCCGCGCCGGCCGTAGAGCAGCAGGCGCTCGGCGAGATGGAAGTACCGTCGGCGGATCAGGCCCTTGAGCCCGCTTTCCATCCGTGTCCAACCGTGGGCCCAGAAGAAGACCCGCTTGCCCGCCAAGCGCGCCAGGGCGGCGGCCACCCAGGTGCTGACGAAGTTCATGCTGGCGAGGAAAACCACGGTGTCGTTCTCGCGGGAGAGGGCTTGCCCCACTACGCCGCTCTGCCAGATGAGCCTGCCCTTAAGCGACCGCGAACGGGTGGCGACGAAGCGCGCAGGATCCGCCGGCACCCAGGCTTTTATGGTGGGGTCGTGCGCCGTGCTGTCGCGGTCGCCCACCAGCACCACATGGTGACGGTCGAGGGCAAGCAGCCCCTCCATGACCGGCCGGCGGTAGTGGGGGAAGAAGTGGTAGATGATCGCAACCCGGGCCATATCAGGTCCCCACGTCCTGTGTGAGATCGACGGTGCACAGCACCAACAGCAAAGCGCCGCACCAGGACATCACCTCTTGGGCGTACGAGCCGTTCACCTGGGCACCGACAAAGCCGATGAGGAAGATGCCGGCGCGGGCGATGGCCACGGCATCGTCGCGACGGCAGCGCGCCAGCCAATGCAGTCCATGTGTGCTGTGGCCGACAATGTTGACCGTCTCGTCCAGCCGGCGGGCGGGGTCGACATCCACCTCGTTGGCGACCAACGGACGTCGGCACTGCGGTCCTGCAGGGGTAAACATAGGCCCACTGTAAATCTCCATAAGAGCTTGGTGTGACTTTGCCTGAAGAGACAACGTGAGCAACGCGGGCGATTGGCCATGGGGCAGGCGGGAAGTGGTGGACCCTAGTGGAGCTGCTCGACCAGTAAAGGACCAGCGGTGTCCTGATATGCGGCCCCACCCCGTCGAGGGCGATCACGGACAGCGTTAGCCAACTGCTGAGCGATAGTGCCAATACCAATAGGGCTAGGAGCAGAAGCCATCCACTACCACGGCGCCTGCTCCATCTGCGCATTGATGGCGACAAGCAGGTTGGTCAGGATCTGCCAGATGCCGGTGGCCATCGTGCCCACCGCCACTGCCGTCAGCATGGGCAGCCCCACCTCGATCAACGCGGACAGGTGCCTGGTCCGACGCCAGGCCAGTCGCTCGGCGCACCGCACTGCATGTTCAAGCTGACCTGTCGGGGTCGTGCCCAGTCCCACCGCGGCCATCACGCCCGGCAGATCGCCAGCCCCACCAGCGGCCTTCAGGCGCGCGGACTGGTGTGGACGCAGCACCTGCAAGGCGGTGGCCAAGGTCGCTTCGCTGGCGCCACAGCGGACCGCTTCGGCGACCAGATATAGGCGAAGATGGCCCTCGACCGCACGCGAGCGCCAGCGCTCAAGAATGGTCCATACCAGCACGGGCAACAGGCAGAACAGCACCACCGGTACCAGTACGGGTCCGGTGATGCCGGTGGAATACACGTCGAGAAGCACTGAATGAACCTTCAGACCCTGAGTGCTGGTCACGAGTCTCGGGAAGATGATGACCGACAGGAAGGTCATGATCCCAGCCAGGGCCACCAGCACCCCCACCATGAGCATGGCCAGGCGCTGGGTGCGCGCGGAAAACTGAGGCCTGCGACCGGCCGTGGCCAGCCAGCGCACGGCGATCTCGGGGCCAAGCAGCGCGGCAGCCTGCGCCAGCCGGGCCAGGCGCTCGGGCAGCAATCCCGTGGTTCCACAGACCGCGAGAAAAGTTGGCAGGGAGGCTTCGGCGGTTTCGTCCATCATTCGTCGCACCCGCCGGCGCATATTTGCGGGAAGGAACGAGAGCATGCGTAGGCACGCGGTGACCGGCGCTTGGCCAGCCTCAACCACATGGGCAACCGTGGCCATCACCTGTAGGTCGAGGCCTCGCGATCGCATCCTGAACACCAGGTGGATAAGCCACCAGGACCACGGGAGGACGAGGCAGAGCACCAGGGGGACACCACCCAGGATAATGGCGAAGGTCAGCCCGGCCCGCATGGCCTCCTCGATCATCGTCACGAAGCGCATCACCACCCCACGGCATTGCTGCAGCAACCACAGCCGAAGCGGACAAGGGGCAGGAAGAAGGGAAAGACAGTGAAGATGCCGATGCTGGCCATGGCTTGAGCCACCATCAGTCCATCGACCAGCGGCACGAAGCGCGCCACCTGGAGGGCATAGGCGTGTCGTTGACGGTGGACGGCCGCGAGCCAATCCGGGCCACGGTCATCAATGTCGACGAGGCCGGCCTGGGCGCACACCCGCGCACACTGCTGCGCAGGATCATCGCCGGAGGGGATCCGCGCGGGGGCATTGCCGCTCAGCCGACGCCACTGCTGATAGTGCTGGACCCAAGCTGGTCGCTGGTGGCGATGGGAACTGAGCCCGAGGGCGCCAAGCGCCCAATCCACGGTCGAGGGCGCAGGATCGGTCCGCTGCAAGGTCGACCACAGCAATGATAAGGCGGCTCGTTCACGGTGGATCGAGAGGAAAAATCCCAGGGTGATCCACTGAGTTCCGTTGATGCGCGCCAGCAGGGACCAGAGCCAGGCCAAGGCCAGCGCGATGACCGGTGGGGCCGCAATGGCGAGCAACGGATGTCGAGTGACATTGATGACAAATTCGGTGATCGCAGGTAGGCTGAGCTGCAATTCGCGATAGGTGCGCTCGAAGTGGTTATCAGTGGTCACGCTGATGATGATGACCACGAGCATTGCCGGCCACACCGCTGCCAGGAAACATGTCGCTGGCAGATAGCGGATGCGCCGTTCGCCAGGAACCGGGTCCAGCAGACCATCCGCCAGCGCACGCAGTCCATCGGCGGTGGACAGGGCCGACACGCCGTGGGCCTCACGCGTGGTGACCAAGCCAAGGGCGATCAAGACCTGCCACAGGTCGGCACCCTCGCGCAGCGGAACGACCATGCGGTGGGCCCAGGCCGCAATGATGCTGTCGCTGGTGGCCAGTCGCAGCAGAGCCTCGGGCAACGGTTCGCCAGCGTCGGCGGCCATGGCCAGGGCGCTGAGCAGTTCACTGCGGTGAGGATGACGGAGCACGGTATTGGGGACTACGCCTGGGCGCAGCACCTGTGGAGGACTTTGTTAGTCTGCAGTGGTCGCTGCCTGCCAGTGTGCCAGTCGCTGGCTCGAGTACGACAGCCCCGTGGTTCAGGTGGTTCAAGGCTGCCGTGGCCGCGTACGCTGGGCAGCGCTTCATGGTCCATCGATTTCTCCGCTTATCGTCAGCAGCAGCCCGGTCACCATGCGCCAGATGGCCCAGCAATTGATCCCGACCAGCAGGCCGAAGGCCAGGGGGGTGAGCAGGGCGGCGAGTTGATGGAGGGCGCGTGCGCGCCGTTCGCGTTGGCGGGTGAGGTTGTCGATCAGGCGGGGTAGACTGTCCGGCGTGACCGCCGGTAGATGCAGGGCACCCATCACTTGGGGCCAGGACGCTGGTCCGGTAGTCGCTGGATTCAGGGCCTGTACGAT
>JBBQTJ010000270.1:0-4917 GCA_038213315.1 Planctomycetota bacterium | reverse complement strand
GTGGTCGCCAACCGCGAGATCATGATCGAGACCCTGCCAGTGCGCTATCGCCATGATGACCTCGCCCGCGCCGGCCTGACCCCGGCCGATGCCGCCGAGCAGGTCGAGCAGGCCCTGGCCGGGGTGCACGTGGCCAGCGTCAATCAGGGCATCCGCCGCTACGACCTGACGGTGCGCCTCCATCCCGACGAACGCCAGACCGAGATGCAGGTCGGCGAGTTGGTCCTGAAAAGTCCCCACGGGCCCCAGGTGCGCCTGCGCGAGGTCGCCGATATCGGTCTGGAGAAGGCCTCCAACCTCATCGCCCGCGAAGGCGCCCGGCGCAAGGCGGTGATCAGCTGCAATGTCGCCGACGGGCAGAACCTGGGCGACCTAGTGGCCAGTATTCGCACGGTCGTCGACCCCGTGGTCGCGCGGGCTGGCCTGACAGTCCATTACGGCGGGCAGTTCGAAGCCCAACAAGAGGCCAGTCGCACCATCGGCCTGATGGGCCTCGCGGTGATCGTGGTGGTCTTCCTGCTGTTGAGTGCGGCCTTGTCCTCGGCCAAAGCGGCGGGTCTGGTGATGCTCAATCTGCCGCTATCGCTGATCGGCGGCATTGCTGCCGTGTACATCGCGGAATCGCCGTCGTTGATCGGTAATACCTGGGCGCTGTTCGGCCTGGGAGGTACCTACACCGCCCCGGTACTTTCCATCGCCAGCTTGGTGGGGTTCATCACCCTCTTCGGCATCGCCGTGCGCAACGGCATCCTGCTGATCAACCAATACCAGTCCAATGCCGAGGAGGGCCGACCGCTGCTGCACGCCATCATGCACGGTTCGGAAGAGCGTCTGGTGGCCATCCTGATGACCGCGCTGTGCGCGGCCATCGGCCTCCTCCCCCTGGCCTTGATGGCTGGTCAGGCCGGGGCCGAGATCCTCGCCCCGTTGGCCATCGTGGTGCTGGGTGGCCTGGTCAGTTCCACCGCGCTCAATCTGGTCGTCGTCCCGGCCGCTTATGCCTGGGTCTTCGGCCGCGGTGACCGTCCGCATGGGTCGGCGCTGGATGATGATTCTGTAACCAGCCCGGCTTTATCCCTTCACCATCCACCTCAAGCCCCTTCTCAGGAGCAGCCATGACCCCTACCTTCCATCACTCCATCATCTTGACCGCCCTGCTGGCCCTCGGTGCCCCGCTCTGCGCCGCCGACGATCACGCGGGGCACGACCATGCGGCCGGCGCCCATGCCCATGCCCATGCGGAAGGCAAGCCAATCGGTTCGGTGACCATCGGCACGCAGGCCGTGGCGGTGGCCGCCGAGGGCGCGGTGCCGCTGAGTGGCGAGTGGCATCTCGACCTCACCGTCACCCCCGCCCAGCCCGCCCCCCAGGCCGTCCGCGTCTGGGTCGGCATCGAAAATGGCCGCGGCTCGGTCAAGGCGAAGGCCGAGGCGGAAGGCACCACGGGCGCCTACGAGGCCCACGTTGACGTTCCTGCCACGCTGCCGAACGGGGCTCGGCTCTGGATCAGCATCGACGATGCGACCGGACAGTCGGCCAAGGGTGCCCTGGCCCTGCCAGCGACCGCTGCCGCTCATCAGGAGGGGGACGGTCATCAGCACTGAGCGCGTCAGGCTGCGCTGACTGCGCAGCGCCCGTGCCCTGTCGGTGCGTACCGGCGGGGTCGCTAGCGCACGAACCGCAGCGGTTTCGATGCAGCTAAAGAGCGGCCTCAAAAAACACCAATTCCGGGGACTTCTCGCATGGCAACGTACAAGATCCTGGGCATGGATTGCGCAGAGGAGGTGGGTCCGCTGCGTCGTGAGCTGGAACCGCTGGTCCGTGACCCCGAACGGCTCGCATTCGATGTGCTGAACGGGACCCTCACGGTGGACCTGTCTGCTGAGGTCACCGACGACGCCATCCGCTCAGCGGTCGCACGGACGGGGATGAAGGCCGAGCCTTGGTCGGAAGGTCGTTCGGGCGCGGGCGCAGCACATCGTCGGCAGCGGCTGATCGGCACGGTGGTCAGCAGCATTGGGGTGCTCGCGGCGATGGTTCTGCAGGCATGGAGCCATGGCACCTGGTGGGCAGCAATCGACAGTGACGCCTATGGTGCAGCGCTTCCATCGATCATCGCCGCCGCCATCGCCATCATCGCAGGCGCCTGGCAGGTCCTGCCCAAAGCCATCAGTGCGGCCCGCCACCTGCGGCCGGACATGAATCTGCTGATGGTCGTCGCGGTCATCGGTGCTGCAGCGATCGGCGAGTGGCTGGAAGGAGCCATGGTGGCCTTCCTCTTCGCGGTGTCGCTGGCGCTTGAGTCCTGGAGCGTGGGCCGCGCCCGCCGAGCGGTGGAGGCCCTCCTTGATCTTGCGCCCGACGTGGTGCGGGTGCGCACGCCGGCGGGAGAACAGGATGTGGCTCCTGCCGCGGTGACGGTCGGCAGCATCTTCATCGTCAAGCCCGGCGAGCGGATTGCGCTTGATGGGGAGGTCGTCGCCGGTGAAAGCGAGGTTGATCAGGCGCCGATCACCGGCGAGAGCCGGCTGGTGCCCAAGCGGAGCGGCGATGGGCTGTACGCGGGCACGATCAACGGATCGGCGGTGCTGGAGGTGCGTTCGACCAAGCCGGCCGGCGATACGACGTTGGCGCAGATCATCCGCCTGGTGGGTTCGGCCTCGGCCAAGCGTGCGCTGGCGGAGCAGTGGGTTGACCGTTTCGCCCGCATCTACACCCCGGTGATCCTCGGCCTCGCCCTGCTCATCTGGCTGGTGCCGCCACTACTGCTGGGCGGAGTGTGGTCAGACTGGACCTACCGCGCCCTGGTCCTGCTGGTGATCGGCTGCCCCTGTGCCCTGGTGATCTCGACGCCGGTGACCATCGTGGCCGGACTGGCGGCGGCGGCGCGCCGTGGCGTACTGGTGAAAGGTGGCATCCATCTTGAAGTCCCCGCACGGCTGCGGTCGTTGGCGGTGGACAAGACGGGGACGCTCACCCGGGGAGAGCCCCGCGTGCGCCAAGTGGTAGCCATGTCTGGTCACGATGAGCGATCCGTGGTGGCGATCGCTGCCGCTCTGGATGCGCATTCGACCCATCCTCTGGCGCGGGCGATCGTCACCCACGCCGGCGAGATGGGCATTTCGATCGCCCCTGCTGCCATGGTGACGGCCCTTCCGGGACGCGGAGTCACTGGGATGGTGGGCGGGGTCGCCCACTGGATGGGCTCACACCGTCTGCTGGAGGAGCGGAATCAGGAACGTCCCGAGGTGCACACGCAGCTCGAAGCGCTTGAGCGCGAGGGCAACTCCGTGGTGGTCCTCGGCAACGACCAGCATGTGTGCGGCTTCGTCTGCCTGGGTGACGAAGTGCGGCCTGAGGCGAGGGCTGCGGTCGCTGCGTTGCACGCAGCCGGCATCGAGCACATCGTAATGCTCTCGGGTGACAATAAGGGCACGGCTGACCTGATCGCCCGACAAGTGGGCATTGATGCGGTCGAGGCCGAGTTGCTCCCGGCTGACAAGGTTGCCGCGATCGAACGGCTGATTGAACGCTATGGCGCGGTTGGGATGGTCGGTGACGGGATCAATGACGCGCCGGCCCTGGGGCGGGCCACGCTGGGCATCGCCATGGGCGCCGCCGGCAGCGATGCGGCCATCGAAACCGCAGACGTCGCCCTCATGTCGGATGATCTTGGTGCGGTGGCCTGGTTGGTCCTCCACAGCCGGCGCACCCTGGGGATCATCCGCCAGAACATCATGTTTGCTCTTGGCGTCAAAGTGCTCTTCCTGGCCCTTGCCGTGACTGGCCACGCCTCGCTGTGGGCGGCCATCGCCGCCGACGCCGGGGCATCTCTTCTCGTGATTATGAACGGACTGCGCCTGCTGCGACTGCATGCTCCACCGCCACGTCTTGGGCCCACGTCGCGCGCGAGCGTGCAGGCGTTGCCGTAGCGTGATCAACCACCGCAGCGGCGTCGCTTGACACCTCCTGCACCGCACAGGATGACACCATGAGTACCAGCGCCCATTGGGATGCCATCTACGCTTCCAAGTCTGATGGCGAGTTGGGGTGGTACGAAGCGGATCTCACCTATTCCTTGCGCTACCTTGGCCAAGTCGGCCTGGGCGCTGGTGACCGGGCCTTGGTCGTGGGAGTGGGCCGGTCGAAGATCATCGATCACCTGCTGGCCACCGGTGCCCAGGTGACGGTGAACGACCTCAGCCCGGTGGCGATTGGTCGGCTCAAGGATGCCTACCGTGGCCAGGTAAACCTGGACTATGTGTGCGGTGATATTGCCGAGCCTTTGCCGCCCAGCGTAATGGCCATGGATCTTTGGTTTGATCGGGCAGTGCTGCATTTTCTGACTGACGAAGCTCGGATCCAAGCCTATTTCGTGAACTGCTCCCGTGCGGTCAAACCGGGTGGGCATGCATTGTTCTGCGAGTTTAGCCGCACTGGTGCGGAACGCTGCGCGGGGCTGCCGGTGCACCGCTATGACCGCAGCGAACTCGAATCCCGTTTGCCCGGCTTCACCGTCATGGCCTGCGACTTCAGCGACTTCATCACGCCGTCCGGTGCCAAACGGCCGTACATCAACTGCCTGTTCAGAAAAAATATCGACTAGGCTTGCCGGTGCGCCGCGACACCAACGAAGACGCCCCCTGGCCATGGGCCAGGGGGCGTCGCTTTCATTCACATTCCAGAACGGTCAGACCATCGTCAGGGGATGACGACCAGACCTTCCATCGAGAAGGTGACGTCGCTGGTGTCGTCACCGCCGCCGGCGGGCTCGGTGTTGGGATACGGACATCTGTCCGCCCCCAGTGTAGGAAGCTGATAGTCGCCGACTGAAACATGGGGATCCTCTCGGGTGAAATAACCCCGGCGGCGTCGTGCCGCCAAGTCCACGAGAGGACCCCCATGATCATGTTGTCT
>JBBQTJ010000269.1:0-4929 GCA_038213315.1 Planctomycetota bacterium | reverse complement strand
AAACGCCTGCAACGGGCTCTTCACGTTCACTCTGGTCGATGGCACGCGCACCAATCAGATCTTCGTGACCTTCCTGACCGATACGGCATTGATCGCCTCGTTCAGTTACGACAGCGCGCTGCCCGATACCTACAGCTACTTCTACGGCACCGCCCTGCGGGTGGTCGCAGCCGGGGGCTGAGAAGGTGGCTCAGTCTCAGCTTTAAGCCTGCGAGTAGCGCTTCTTGAAGCGCAGGGCGTCCAAGCTGAGCTGCGGTGTCGTCCCCGGGGACGAGGCGCAACGCTGCCAGGAATCCCTCGCGACTGGCCGCCACCAATGCCACCACCCTTAAGCCGCCTAGGAACAATGCTGCTAATAAAGGGGACCAATAAAGGGGACACACCATGTTAATGAGGTGGTGTGTCAACTGGGATAGAGCCAGGACAGCCAGCTTTTTTCCGATCACGACAGCGACATAAAACAATATCGAGCCACTCAGCTCAACAACATGGGGTGCCTGGCTCCCATGAATTGGGAAACTGAGGCCACTCATCTTAAGGGTTGAGTGGCCTGACTTCGCCCCGGGATCGCCGGCGTCTCGCTGGCTCTCCTCTATCACGCGAGCCGGCGGGACGCCGGCGATCCTCGATGGGGTGCCTGGCACCCTTCGTCCAAGTTCAGGGCGGCATGCTGCTTCTGGTGCGTGGAGACCCACGGCAGGTCGATGTTCACCTCACCGTTTAGGCGTCTGTGAATCCGAAAATTTTATGGGCTGTATAACAGCCAAGCCTGTCGGAAAAATGTCGGTGGGCCTGCATGTACGCCTCAATTTCTCCCGGGGCAGTGAATGTGCGCAATATGGAAGTTTCGTCAGAAAAGTCTCCATCGGGAATGAAACCTCCAGGAGGCGTTGCGCTCTCTAAGAGGTCGCCCCACGCTGAATCACGGAAATGTAGACAGAAGTGATTGGTTGGTTTTTGCGGTAAAATGGCATTCAGTTCCGCAATCTCTACATTAAATGAAGGGCATCCATTTTTGTAGTTATAGCCCTCGAAACATTCCCGGATGTTGCGACCAATAATATTTACCTTGTCTTTATCAGGGCGCTCTAGGCTTTCGTCAATGCAGGTGAAAATTGTCTCGAGATCACGTTCAAGCGAAATTGGCTCCGCTATTATCCCTTCGGAGCAATTGCCAATTATATTGCATAAAGAATTTATGACAACGGCAGCGCTTTTGTGAATATCACGCTCATTTAATTCTTCTGGAGCGGGCGAAAATAACCAGTCGATTCCAATCCTATCAATTATTTCCCTTCGCGAAACCGAGCACTCGAAATTTTTCTTTTCCCAATGATTTGGCATTCCCGCGTCGTCCGCGATAAATCCTTGTGTTTTTGTTATAGTGGGACGAATAAATTCGAGGTGCTGTCCAAGGAAATCGGCCGTTCCGGTGTACCTATACAGACTATCACCAGGTGAAAAATAATAGCCTATGGCATCGAAGTCTATCTGCCCGATCGCTTTGCCGGGCGTATAATTAAAATGCAATATTTTCATGGTTTTCCCCTGGGGATGGAATGAGGGGGACACACCAAGTTAAGGAGGTGGTGTGTCCCCTGGCATCAACCCCTGCTCGTGAGTCCGCGCGGCGATGCGTAATGTGGCCGCTACCGCGCAGTCCGCTCCATGCATTCATGCAGGAGCTGGTTGATGCGGGTCTGGTAGCCATCGCCCTGCTGGCGCAGCCACACCAGGACCTCCCGATCCAGGCGGATGGTGACGGACTCCTTGGGATGCTCCAAGGACGGCCTGCCACGCCGCTTTTGCGCAGCAAGCACGCGCCCACGGGCAATTTGGACTTTGGTCCATGGCGGATTGTCGGCGTCGTTGCTCATAGGTTCTCCTCGTAGTAGGTCGATTCTTCTTCGGGTTCCGCTGGTCTGGCGCTGATGATGCGGACCCGCTCTTCGCGCTCGGTGAACGCCACCACGATGATCAGCACGCGGCCAGCGACACGACCGAACCACACCCATCGCTCTTCGCCGTACTCGCGGCGATCATCAAAGATCTCAAAGCCATGCTCATCGTCGAAGGCCGTTGCCGCCGCATCGAAGCTCACGCCGTGCTTCAACTGGTTGTCCGTATCCTTGTCGTCATCCCACTCGAAACGGCCCCGTAGCGTCAGGCTCAATACTAACCAGAAATAATGTACATACAATAAATATTTGCGCCCTTGGACCGCGAGCAGAGATCGACTGCGCCGGCTGGCCTGTGGCAAAAGGGACACACCACAATACATGAGTGGTCCATTGCCCCGGCCGAGTGCAACTTGGCGCTCCCAGGGGGCAACTCGGCGCTCCCGGAAATGAGGCCCTGGATAGTCCTCTTACGACAGCCGGTCGCGGAAATCCGCATAGCCGAAGCGGCGCACCACGTCCAAGGTCTTACCATCCCAGAGTGCCAGGTTGGGATGCTTGACGCCGTTAAACATGGTGGTCTTCACCATGGTGTAGTGGCTCATGTCGTGAAAGACCAAGCGGTCGCCGGGTACCAGGGCGCGGGGGAAGGACCAGTCGCCCAGCACGTCGCCGGCCAGGCAGGTGGGGCCGCCCAGGCGGTAGGTGTGGGGCTGCTCGCCGGCCGCACCGGCGAGAACGTTGCTGCGGCCGTCGGCCAGGCCGATGGTCGGGCGATAGGGCATTTCCAGTACATCTGGCATGTGGCAGGTGGCGCTGATGTCCAACAGGGCCAGGGGCACGTCCTGGTTCTGATGGATGTCCTGCACGGTGGCCAGCAGCACGCCGGTGTCCACGGCGCTGGCTTCGCCAGGCTCAAGATAAACGGTCAGATGCGGGTAGCGGGACTTGAGGTCACGCACGGTGTGAATCAGCAGCGCGGTGTCGTAGTCGGGCTTGGTGATCCAATGCCCGCCGCCGCAGTTGAGCCAGGTCACCTGCGGCAGCCAATCGCCGAAATTCTGTTCAAAGGCCGCAAGCACGCGGACAAAGACGTCGGCCCCCTGTTCGCACAAGGCATGGAAGTGCAGGCCATCAATGCCTGCTGGCAGCGTCTTCCCCAGCACCGCCCGGGTCGAGCCCAGGCGTGAACCGCGGGCGCAAGGATTGTAGAGGTCGACGTCGACCTCGGCGTATTCGGGATTCACCCGCATGCCGACTTCGATGTGGCGGCCGCAGGCCCGCACCGTCGGCAGATGCCGGGCGAGCTGGCCCGGAGAATTGAACACCAGGTGGTCGGTGAGTGGCAGGACCTCGGCCAGATCCTGATCGCTGAAGGCGGGGGCGTAGGTATGCAGCTCTTTGCCGAACTTGTCATGGGCCAGCATGGCTTCGATCGGACCCGAGGCACAACAACCGTCCAGTTCAGCCTGAAAAGGCGCGAAGGCCTTCCACATCGAGAAGCCCTTGAGGGCCAGCAGCACCTTGGCGCCAGATTCCCGCTTCACCCGCCCGAGGATGGCGGCGTTGCGGGCCAGCAGGCGGGTATCCACCACGAAGCATGCCGACGGCACCGTCGTCCAGTCGAGATCGTGGATGGACGTGGGCAGCGGGGCGGGGCCAGCGGACATGGGGGTTCCTGGGAGCGCCGAGTTGCACTCGGCTGGGTGGTTGCCTGGAAGCGCCGGGTTGCACTCGGCCCGGAGGTTGCGGCAGCCTTGGTTCTTGCGCGGAAAAACAGCCGGCCGAGTGCAACTCGGCGCTCCCAGGAACAGCCGAACCCTAGCCCTCAGATCGGCAGCGGCCGGGTCGGCGCGGTCTCGATCCAGGGCAGGCCGCGCTGGCCGATCTCGGCCATGAAGGGATCGGGATCCATCTGCTCGACGTTCCATACGCCGGGCTTCTTCCAGATGCCTTCCAGCAGCAGCTTGGCGCCGAGCATGGCGGGGACAGCGGTGGTGTAGCTGATCGCCTGGCTGTGGGTCTCGCGATAGCAGGCGGCGTGGTCGCAGACGTTGTAGATGTAATAGCGCTTCTTTTTGCCGTCCTTCAGGCCCTCGATCCAGCAGCCAATGTTGGTCTTGCCGGTGTAATTTTCCCCCAGGGTTTCGGGCTTGGGCAGCACGGCTTTAAGGAACTGCAGCGGGACGATCTCGCGGCCTTCGTACATGATCGGCTTGATCGAGGTCATACCGACGTTCTGGAGAACTTCGAGATGGGTCAGGTAGGCTTTGCCAAAGGTCATCCAGAAGCGGATGCGTTGCAGGCCTTTCAGATTCTTGACCAAAGATTCCAGCTCTTCGTGGTACATCAGGTACATATCCTTCGTGCCGCACTCGGCGAAGTCGAAGGGCGTCATCACCGACAGGGGATCGGTTTCGATCCACTTGCCATCCTGCCAGAACTTGCCGCGCTGGGTGATCTCGCGGATGTTGATCTCGGGATTGAAGTTGGTGGCGAACGCCTTGCCGTGGCTGCCGGCGTTGCAGTCCATGATATCCACTTCATGGATCTCATCGAAGTGATGCTTCAGGGCGTGGGCGATGAAGATGTTGGAGACGCCCGGGTCGAACCCGCAGCCGAGCAGGGCCATCAGCCCCGCCTTTTCATAACGCTCCCGGTAGGCCCACTGCCAGGAATATTCGAACTTGGCCACCGCCGGCAGCTCGTAATTGGCGGTGTCGAGATAGTTCACCTTCTCCGCCAGGCAGGCGTCCATGATGGAAAGATCCTGGTACGGCAGGGCGACATTCAGCACGAGGTCGGGCTTGAAGTCCCGGATCAGGGCGGCCACCTGCTTCGGATCGTCGGCGTCCACGGCGGCCGTCCGGATCTTCCGCGGCAGTTGGGCGGCCAGCTTGTCACACTTGGCCCGGGTCCGGCTGGCCAGGCAGATCTCCCCGAACACCTCGGGAACCTGCGCACACTTGTGCACGACCACGCCCCCGACCCCGCCCGCCCCGATAATCAGTATCCGCTTCATAGCGTCCTC
>JBBQTJ010000268.1:0-4937 GCA_038213315.1 Planctomycetota bacterium | reverse complement strand
GCATCGACGAACCTGCACGCTTCGCCCCGTATCAGCTCCAGGCTGGTCCGTTCCTGCTGGTGCGCGTCACTGACACCGGCACGGGCATGGAACCTGCCGTGTTGGCCCGCTGCCTGGAACCCCTGTTCACTACCAAGGGCGAGCGCGGCACCGGCCTGGGCCTGGCCGGGGTTCTGACCTGCATCATCGACCACGGCGGCGCGCTGCGCATCGACAGTGCGCCTGGTCAGGGCACCACGGTCAGCCTGTGGCTGCCCCAGGCTGGACCACCGGCGGCGTGACCGTCATCACGGCTTCAGCTTCTTCGCCGCATCCAGATCGGCCTGGGTGGCGATGCTGAGGAAGTCCATCGCCCACCGGGCGTGACCAGGGCCACGGTCAGCGCCAAGGTGAGTGCGAGGGCATAGAGCTTGTCGAAAACGGGCATGGCGTGTCTCCTGGTGTTGGGGTCATCGGCCGGTTTCCCGCAACGCCTGGATCTCATCAATGCGATTACGCCGCCGTGGCATGCCCTGTATGTTGGCCACCAAAAACCGTTTCGACAGCGAGCTACGGTACGCCCACCACCTCGCAGCGACCGCGCAATCCACACAGGATGTCATAGGGAATGGTCCCGGCCAGGCGCGCCATCTCGTTGATGGTGATGCTTTCCTCACCCTGGTTGCCAAACAGCACCACCGCTTCGCCGGGGGCAGGCGGCGTGGGCAGGTCGGTGAGATCGACGATCAGGTAGTCCATGGTCACCCGGCCCAGAATCGGACAGCGCCGACCCTGCACCAGGATCGAGCCCTTATTCGACAGGGCGATGGGCAGGCCATCGGCATAGCCCACCGGGACGATGCCCACCAGACTGTCGCGCTCCAGGATCTTGCTGCGGTTGTAGCTGATGCCGTGGCCGCGGGGCAGGACCTTGGTCAAGGTCAGCGAACTGACCCAACGCACCGCCGGAAAGACGCCGGGGTCAGGGCAGCCATCCGGCACGATGCCGGTCATGAGGATGCCGACCCGCACGGCATTGGCCGGGCCGGACGGGCGCAGCATCAGGCCTTCACTGTTCTGCACGTGGATCAAGACCTCAGGCGACAGGGGTCCGGCCGAGGTGACCACGCGGGCGATCAGGGCCTCTTGGTGCGCGCTGAATTCAGCGTGGTCCGCCATGGGATAATGGGAGCCGATGCCCACCAGACGCAGGCTGGGCGTGGCGGCCACCAACGTCAGCAGACGTTCGGCCTCGCTGGGCACGGCGCCGAAGCGGCCCATTCCGGTATCGACGAAGACATGCACCGGTTGAGGCGCACGGGGGCTGGCCAGGTGGCCGAACTCGTGCACCTCTTCGCTGGAGCTGAGGCACACGTCATAGCCGCTGGCCACCACGGCGGGGCGCTCCTCGGGTAGCGGTGAACTGAGCAGGATGATGCGCGACGCCGGCACGCTGGCGCGCACCCGATCGGCTTCGCGCACATTGGCCACCGCCAGGGCCGCAACGCCGGATTCGTGATAGATGCGCGCGCAGCGTTCCAGGCCCAGGCCATAGGCGTCAGCCTTGACGACCGCGATCAGGGCATGGTCACCGGCAGCACGGCGCAGGGCGGCGATGTTTGCACGAAGCACGCCGTAGCTGACCTCGACGCGGTTACGCCACGACATGGAGAGCCGCCCGGCGTTGCAGCACGGGCGCCGGATCCTGGTGATACATCGGCATGACCGTAGCCCAGGGCTGAGCAGGCGTGGAACGGGCTAGAACGGCCACGCCCCGGGCGGTCAGGCCCGCGCAGCTGCCCTCGGTCACGCCGGGGCACCAACGCTGGGCCAAACCAGGCTTGGCGCTCAGGGCCGGACCCACCGCGATCAGCGGGACCCCGGCGGGCAGGTGCGGCGGATGCTCATCGTTGTGGGCGCTGGTCGGCACCAGCACCGTCACCAGGCCGGCCTGCACGGTGAACAGCCCGTGAAAGGTCACGTCCTTCTTCAACGGCATCAGCACCCACCACGTGCCGTCGCCTTGCTGGGCCGCCAGGGCAGCCAGACTGTCGACGGCGTGAATCGGCAGCTCTTCACACCAGGCCAGGGTCCGGGCCGCCACCAAGCCGATGCGCAGCCCGGTGAAGCTGCCAGGCCCGACGGCCACCGCCAAGCCCGTCGGGCGACCATGGGTTTCAAGCAGACCATGCAACATGGCCACCAGGCCACCCTCGGCCTCGCCGCCAGCCAGATCGCGAAAGTCCAGCTCTCGACCCTCGCCATCCAGCACACAGGCGGACGCCGTGCGGGCCACGGTTTCGAATGCGAGGAGCATCCCCGCCATGGTGCAGTTGATCACCGCAGCGGCAACGGGTGGTTCAGCGGCAGCAGCACCGACCGCGCTCAGCCGCTCATCGCCCGCAAACCAGCCAAACCAGTGCCCATCATCGCCGCCAGCAGGATTTCGATGAAGGCCACCATCGCCGGCAGCGCCGCCACCAATACCAGCAAGCTGACCACGATCTTCACGGTGAACGACATGTGCAGGACGTTGATTTGCGGGATGGCGCGGGTGATGATACCCTCCGCCAGCGTGATGGCCATGATCACCGTCAGGACTGGAAAGCTGAGCGCACACGCCGCCTGCCACATGTACCGACTGGCCTCGCTGACGGTGGCCAGCAGGGCTGGCGTCATCGCCGCACCACCCGGCGGCAACAGCGCATAAGACTTGGCGATGGCCGCAATGGCATGGTGATGCAGGTTGAGGCTCAGCAGCAGCACCAGGGTCCCCAGGTACAAAGCATCCGCCACCGGACCCGCGCCGACATCGGTTTCGGGATCGAAATTTTCGGCCGCGGTGAAGCCGGCATAACGGTTGATCAGTTCACCCGCCATCTGCACCCCGGCGGTAAACAGGGACAGCAGCCAGCCGAAGCAGAGCCCGACCCCCAGTTCCATGGCCACCAGCAGGGCCAGGGCGCCATCAACCTGATAGATCGGCAAATTCAGGACCGGGTAGATGATCAGCGCCCCGCCCACGGAGATGACCGCCTTGACCCGGTTCGGCACATAGCCGCCACCCATCACCGGCGCGGTGACGAACAGGCCACCCAGGCGGGCCAGGACCAGCAGCATCCCGGGCACGTGGGCATACACACCGATGAGCATGGCCAAGTCCATACCGCTCGCCTACAACGCCCCGTAGCGCGGCAATTCGCTGAACAACTGAGCGGTGTATTCCACCAGATAGCGCAGCATCCACGAGCCCAGCACCGCCAGCATCAGGGCGATGCCGACCAGCTTGGGAACAAAGGACAGGGTCTGTTCCTGGATCGAGGTGATGGCCTGCACCAGACCGACGATCAGGCCCAGCACCAACGCCACCCCCAGGACCGGTGCGCAAAGCACCAGACCGACCATCATCATGCGTTTGAGCACTTCGAGGAGGATGTCGTCAGGCATGGTTGGCGATGGGCGGAGGTGGTCAGGCGAACGGTGCAGCTAGCGGTAGGACGCCACCAGACCTTGCATCAGCAAGGTCCAGCCATCAACCAGGACGAAGAGCAGGATCTTGAAGGGCAAGGATACCACCACCGGTGGCAACATCATCATGCCCAGGGCCATCAACACGGCGCTGATCACCAGATCGATGACCAGGAAAGGGAGAAAGAGGATGAAGCCCATCTGAAAGGCGGTCTTCAACTCGCTGGTCATGAAAGCGGGCACCAGGGTCAGGAAGCTGACATCGGCGGCAGTGCGCGGACGCTCGTCGCCGGCCAACCTGATGAACAGGGCCAGGTCATTCTTGCGAGTGTGCTTGAGCATGAAGCCGCGCACCTCATTGGTGGAGATCTCGACCGCCACCTCGGCAGTGATGCGATCCGCCAGATAGGGCTGCACGGCCTGATCGTTGATGCGCTTGAGGTTTGGGGCCATGATGAACATGGTCAAAAACAGGGCGAGACCAAGCATCACCTGATTCGGCGGCAGGGTCTGGGTGCCCAGGGCGCGCCGCAGGAAGCCAAGGACGATGATGATGCGGGTAAAGGCCGTCATCATCATCAGGAAACTTGGCGCGATGCTCAGCACGGTGATGCTCAGCAGCAGCATCACCGGGGTGGTCAGGCCTTTGCCGCCATCGCCATCCAGGCGGATGGTCAGGCCCGGGGCGGTGGCCGTCAGGGCCGGCGGCAGCGCGCCCAGGGTCGGATCGCTACCCGACGGGCCGGCCACCGCCGCATCGCTGACCACGGTGCCGCGCGGCGCGACCAGCCCGGCATCCGCCGCCGGGATCTCGCCCGCGGGCGTGGTCAGGGTCGGCGCCTCCGCAGCCTGCAACTGCGCCAACAGCATCAGCATCACCATGAAGCACCGCAGCGCAGCCCACGCCCTCATGGCTGCCCCCGGACACCCAACCGCGTCATGATTTGGGCGAAGGCGCTGGCGGCTGGGACCGGCGCCGCAGTGGTCGGAGTCGCGGTCAGCACTGCGGCGGCCGGAAGCGTGGCCAAGTGCGCCAGCTCATGCTCGCCGATCCCCACCAGCACCACCTGGTCACCGATTTTCACCAAAGCCATCTGCCGTTTATAAGCCAGAGGCACCACCTCCAGGATCTCAAGATGGCGGCCTCGTCCCTGTACCAGCCGCCGGGCGCCCAGCCGCTTGGCCATCCACCCCAGACCCAAGGCCAGGGCCGCCACGGCCAGCACGCCGACCCCCAAGGTCGCGATGCTGGGCCCCAGGGCTGGCGGAGCCACCGTGGCCGCCGAGGCACTGGGGCGCGCGGTGGCCTGCCACTCTGCCTCCGTGAACAAGTCTGCCCCCGAGGCCGTCTCGGCCGCGCCCAGCAAGCCCGGGATAAGCATGGCCACCAGCAACAATCGCCTGAACATGTGGACTTCCTCGACAGGGACCGCCGCACCCCACCACGGAGGCGGCGTCACCTCCCGGACTGGGCACGTGCTGTGCCAAAG
>JBBQTJ010000267.1:0-4947 GCA_038213315.1 Planctomycetota bacterium | reverse complement strand
CCGGTCACGAAGCGCAGCAGCACGTACAGCAGCGCCGCCAGGGCGAAGAAGCCGCCCATCGCGGGCGTGCCCCAGGCGATCAGCGGCCAGGCCAGCCAATGCAGCCACTCGCCGAGGTAGTTGGGATGGCGTGACCACGACCACAACCCCGCCCGGCAGGTGCGACCGCGCGTGGCTGGATCGGCGCGCCAGCGGGCCAGCTGATGGTCCGCCAGCCAGACCATCCCCAGCGTGACCGCCCACCACGCTACGCCCACGATGTCGGCCAGCGTGCCCAAGGGCCGGGCATCCTGGGCCAGCCACCAGAAAGGCGCGGCGAAGAGCAGCACCATCACCGCCTGGGCCTGATAGAACCAAGCGAAATTCAGAGCCCACCGTGCGCCCCAATGGTCGCGCATGGCGGCATAGCGGCCATCCTCGCCGGCATGGGCCCGGCCCAGAACGCGATCGCGGATGAGGTGCCAGCCCAGGCGCAGCCCCCACAGCGCACCCAAAGTCCCAAGCAGCGCGCGGCGTCCAGGATCGCCCGTGCCGCTGCTGGCGAACCACAGCGCGCAGGCTCCGATCAAAAGGGCCCAGGCGGCATCCACGCTGGTGGCGTTGCGCGTCTGGCACTGGCGCGCCCACAAGAGCCACATGACCAGTGAGACGGCGAGGGCGGCGTAGGCGAAGGTCATGAAGGCACCGTCGCGGGGTCGCGGGGTCGTGGGGTCGCGGGGTCGGTCAGCACGGCAATGCGGGCGAGGAGGGGGACGGCAAGCGCATAGGCTGCGCCGATGCCCAGGATGGCGGGCAGAGTGCCCGCAGGCAGGGTCATGGCACCGAGCTGCGCACCGCCCACATACGCGAGGGGGCCGCCGATGGCGCCGAACAGCAGCGCGGCCCAGGGGCGACTGGCGACCGCGGCTAGGCAGCCCGGCAGGGCCGCGCCAAGGAGGGCCCACAAGGCCCACATCCAGCTTGGCGACATCAGCGATCCGCCATACAAGGTCAGGCCGGTAAGTGACAACGTGGCGTCGACCAGCAGGCCGATCAGCACGGCGGCGCTGACCAGCAACACGGTGCGTTGCGGACGCACCGCAGTGGCCAGGGCCAGGGGTACCAGCGCGAGCAGCGCTCCCAGCCACGGATGACCATGCGCCGCGCCCAGCACCGCCGCCCACCACACGCCGGTCCACAGCACGGAATACACGATGTCCACGACCGCTAGCAGCCGTCCACTTGGTATGCTGCTCACGCTTCCCACCCTGCCGTACCGATCAGCGCAGCCTGCTCGGCATCGCGCCAGCCCGGCTTGGCGAACAGCAGATGGGCGCAGCCGATGGCCCGCTCGGCGAAGCCGCCGGCACAGTACGCCAGATAGAACTCCCAGCGGCGCAGAAAGCGCTCATCGAAGCCGAGGGCCAGGATCTCGGGCCGGCGCAGGCGCACGGCCTGCAGCCAGTCGCCCAGGGTGCGGGCGTAATGAGGCGCGAGGTCGTACATGCCCACCAGATTCAGATCGCTGTGCCGTCCAGCGGCCTCGACCAACACCTGGATCGAGGGGATGCACGAGCCGGGGAAGATGCGCCGTTTGATAAAGTCCGCATCGTCCCGGGCGCGGGTATAATGCTGCTCGCGGATGGTGATCGCCTGCAGCGCTGCGCAGCCGCCCGGCTTCAGCAGCCGGCTGATCGTTTTCATATAGGTGGGATACTGCTGATGGCCGATGGCCTCGACCATCTCCACCGACACCACCTTGTCCCAGGTGCCGGTCAGATCGCGGTAATCGCAGAGGCGGACCTCCACCAGGCCGGTCAGTCCAGCGTCGCGGATGCGCTCCACCGCCAGATCGAACTGGGCCCGGCTGATGGTCACGGTGGTGACCTGGGCCCCGCGACGGGCGGCATGCATGGCCAGGGCGCCCCAGCCACTGCCGATCTCGCAGAGGGTCTGGCCGGGTTGTAGATCGAGGAGGTCGCAGAGGCGATCGAGCTTATGCGCCTGCGCCTCCGCCAGGGTCGCATCCGGCGAGGGATACAGGGCCGAGGAATACATCATGCTGGGATCGAGCCACAGCTTGAAGAAGTCGTTCGACAGGTCGTAGTGCGCAGCGATGTTGTCGCGCGCGCCGCGGCGGGTGTTGGGCCGCAGGCGATGGGCTAGGCGCGCCAGCGGCATCAGCACGCGCGCCAAACCGCCATCGATGCGGCAGGTCGCCTCCATGGCCCGGGACATCAGCCGCACCAGCCCGACCAGATCGTCGGTCTCCCACCAGCCCAGTTCAAAGCCTTCGGCGGCGCCATTGGTGCCATCCAAGGCCAGCAGTCGCCAGAAGCGCGGATCGTTGACCCGTACCACCACCGGAAAGCGCGTACCGGCCGGCGGCGTCACCACTGGCTGGCCGGCTTCAAGGATCAGCAGGGGCAGGCCCTGGGTTTGAAGCTTCGCCCGGGCGAAGCGGCGCAGCAGGCCATCGAGCAGGCCCGGTTTGGCGGCCATGGGCAGCAAGGCGCTGCCGGCGGCGATCTCGGAACGGGACAGGGTGCTGGAGCTCATGCGGCGCGATCTGAGGTAGGTAGGGACAGGGGTAGCGGAGAGGCGGCGGGATGGGCGAAAATGGGCACGCGCTTGCGCCACAGTCGGAAGGCCTGCCAGTAGATGCCCGTCAGGATACGCAGGGCCATGAACGGCTGGGCCAACAGGTGGCGGAACAGCCGGGCCGGGGTCAGGGCGCGCAGACGCAGGGCCAAGTGGGCAGAAAAAACCGCCTGTCCGGCCGACAGATTGGTCATCGCCACAGTGAGGCGCGAGCCCTCTTGGCGGATCTGCCAGCGATAGGTCTGGGCCATGGGATGAAACGGCGAGATGTGGAAGCGCTTGGCGAACTCTACCGCGTCCGGCAGCGGCGTGCCGGGCCGGCCGATGACGTAGGTGTGGCGCTCGCCCCAGGGGGTGTTGGTGATCTCGGCCGCCACCGCCTCAAGGGCGCCGTCGCGACCATGGCACAGATAGAAGCTGACCGGATTGAAGCCGATGCCCAGCGCGCGTAGGCTGGTGACCAGCAGCACCTGCCCCGTGGGCCGCGCACCCGTGGCCTGCTCGACATGGTCCCGTAGCGCCGTGTCCAAGTCCGCATGACCGGCCAGATAGTCCGCCCGACAGAAACGGTTGAGGGCGGGGCCGCGCGCACACCACCAGCCGCAATCAAGCTGCGCAAGGGCCCGGGTATCCACGCAGAGGAGTCCAACGTGGTAAGTGAAATCATGCTCCACCGGCGTCCGCCGATGATGCCGCACCGCCCCCGTGGCCACGAATGACCCCGCGATCCCGCGACCCCGCGACCCCGCGCCGGCTGTCTCGTTCACGCCGCCTCCCCCGGCAGGCGCCACGCCACCACCGGAGCGTCACCGACTCCGGGCATGCTGCGCGTCGCCAGCCCGGCCACCGCCGCCACCGCACTGCGCACGCCGTCCTCGTGAAAGCCGTAGCCCCAATACGCACCGGCGAAGCGCACGCCGTCTACGCCATTGATCTCGCCATGACGGCGCTGCTGGGCCGGCGACGTGGGGCCGAACAGCGGGTGATGCCACGAAATACGCCGATGCACCAGGGCCGGGTCAATGGCAGCGGTGTGGTTCAAGGTCACCAGCCAGCGCTCGGGACCGGGCAGGTGCTGCAAGGCGCTCAGGTCATAGGTCACGGCGCAGGCGTCGTGGCCATTGGCGCTCAGGTGGTAATTCCAGGCCGACCAGGCCGAACGGTGGCGCGGCATCACCGAGATATCGGTGTGCAGCCAAGCCTCGTTCTGCTGATACGGGATCGCCCCTAGGATCTCGCGTTCGGCGGGCTTGGCGTCGCTCAGCATGGCCAGGGCCTGGTCAGCGTGGCAGGCCAGCACCACTTCGTCGAAGCGCTCGGTGCCGTTCGCGGTGGCTACCTCGACGCCACCCGGAACACGGCGCACGCTGACCACGCCCTGACCCAGACGCAGGTGGTCCTTAAACGGTGCCAGCAAAGCGTCCCGGTAGGTGCGGCTGCCGCCGGCCACGGTCAGCCACTGGGGCCGGTCCTCGATGGTGAGCATGCCGTGGTGGTGGAAGAAACGGGCGAAGAAGCGGGCCGGGAAGCGCAGCATGTCGGCGCGCCCAGAGGACCAGATCGCCGCCCCCATGGGTACCACGTAGTGTTCGATGACTTCGCGGTGGAAGCCGTGCCGGCCCAGCCAGGTGGCCAGTTCGATCTCGTCGTCGCCACCCGCCAGCAGTTCAAGCGCCAGGCGGTTGAAACGCAGGATCTCGCGCACCATGCGCAGGAAGCGCGGGCGCAGCAGATTCAGGCGCTGGCAGAACAGGGCATTCAGATTGGAGCCGCCGTACTCCAGGCCGCTGCCCTCGGCGCGCACGCTGAAGGACATGGTAGTCTCTTGCAGGCGCACCCCCAGGTGCTCGCACAGGGCGGTGAACAGGGGGTAGGTACGCCGGTTGCAGACGATGAAGCCGGTGTCGACCGGCACCGTGCCGGCGCTGGCCAGGCAATCGACGGTGTGGGTATGGCCGCCGGGCCGGTGCTCGGCTTCGAAGACGGTGACCTCATGACGCCCATGCAGCAACCACGCCGACACCAGGCCGCTGACCCCGGACCCCACCACGGCGATCTTCATGGCGCGGCGGTGGCGCTGGCGGTTGGCGCCGGGGCGGCCAGGGCGGCGACCAGCGCGGCCTTGATCTCGTCCGCTTCGGGCTTGGTGCGGCTGCCCCAGCGGGCCAGCACAGCGCCGTCCTTGCCGATCAGGAACTTGTTGAAGTTCCAACTGATCGCGCCGCGGTGCTGGCTGGTCTCGGTCAGCCAGCGATACAGCGGGGCGATCTCCTTACCGCTCACCGCGACCTTGGCCATCAACGGAAAGGTGACGCGGAATTTGGTGGAGCAAAACTGCTGGATCTCTGCATTAGTGCCGGGTTCCTG
>JBBQTJ010000266.1:0-4952 GCA_038213315.1 Planctomycetota bacterium | reverse complement strand
CGCAGCACCGCGCGCTCGTCGCCGATGCGGCGCAGGCGCATGGCGGTGAAGGGCTGCCAGTCGAGGTCGAGGGCGCGTTCCAGACTGAGGCCAAGCAGCCGCGCGGCGATGGCGCGCAGTGGTCCGGCAGAAGCCAGTACCAGCAAGGGAGCCTCGGTGGGAAGCGCAATAAAAGCCTGCCAGGCGCGCTCGGCGCAGGCTGCGAAGCTCTCGCCGCCGGGCGGCACGCCGTGCACCGGATCAGCCCAGAAGGGATGGTCAGCCGGCACGCGGCTCCAGGGCTGGCCGTCCCACTGGCCAAAATCCTGCTCACGCAGGGCCGGCAGCACGGTGCAGGGCAGGTTCAACTCTTCGGCCAGCACGCAGCAACGGGCCAGATCGCTGGTCACGACTTCGGCGGGGCCCCAGCCGGCGATGACTTGGCGCACGTCCGGCCAGCGCGCCCATGCCCCGGTCTGGACCGGTTCATCGCGATGGCCAAGTGGCGCTCGCGCAGCGGCGGCGGCCGTCGGCCCGTGGCGCAGGAGGATCAGCTCAGTCATTTGGTGGCCGGGACGAAGGTCGCGAGGAAGACCAGCAGCACTGCGCATTCCACCAATTGATTGCCGGCGCCAAGCAGGTCCCCGCTTTGCCCGCCGACGCGCTTGGCCAGATACGCCCACCATAGCACGCAGGCGACCAGGGCCGCGCCCGGGGCCAACAGCAGCCGCCAGGGCGTGCTGTCCTGGGTCATCATGCCCAGCACCAGCAGCACGCCGGTGATGAGCAGGGCTAGGACCGTGGTGATTCTTACGGCGCCGGTGGGCAGGTCGGCGCCAATATCCCTGCTCAGGCCGGTGCTGGACAACGCGGGCAAGCCGCGCAGCAAGGGCGCGGCGCTCCAACGGCCCCAGCACCAGGCCGCCGCCAGGGGCAGCCAGGCCGCCGAGCCCAGGGCGACCAGCGCCGCCGCGCGGAAGGTGAGCAGACACCACAGGCCCATGGCGCCATAGGCACCGATGCGACTGTCCTTCATGATGCGCTGCACGTCGTCGGTGGTCCAGCCACCACCCAGGCCATCGGCGGCATCGGTGGCGGCGTCTTCGTGGAAGCCACCAGTCACCATCAGGCCGAAGCCCACGGTCAGCACCGCCGCGATCCAGGCCGGCCACCAGCCGACGCAGAGCGCGTGGAAGCCGCCCACCAGCAGGCCCAACAATGCACCAATCAGCGGGAACCACACTACCGCAAACTTCAAATCCTCGGCAGTCGTGTCCGGCCCGGGCACCGGCAGGCGGGTCAGGAAGCGGATCGCAGCGAGGAGCGACGAGGGGATCATAGTTGGACCGTCACGGGGTCGCGCGGGGTCGCGGGCTCCACGACTTCGCGCCACAGTGAGACTCCGTACGCTCTGATCACCGACCACGCGACTCTGTGACCCCGCGACCCCGCGACGGCCGTCCTCACGCCATCCCCTCGATGAAATTCTGCTGCCCCGGAATATCCCGAGCCTTGGTTTTGCGGCGGCGGGGTAGCACGCCCAGGGTCATGCCTTGGCGTTTGGCGCGGGCGCGGATGGCCCGCAGCAGGTCCTGCTGGGCCAGGGCCAGCAGCTGCAATTGATCGCGGGGGATTTCGGCGGGATAGAAGCGCAGACCATCGACCACCAGACCGATGGCATCGTGCGCGGTGGCCAGGGTCAGGCCCATGCGCTTGAATTCCCGGGTGCGATGCTGCTCGGTCAGCAACTGCTCGACCTGATGCCGTTCGACGTCGGTGAGTTTGCCCGCCAAATCACTGGGTAGGGCATGGCCGGCCTTGTCGCTGGGGATCGAGCCCAGCACCAACTCTTTGGCGCGACCGGTGCCGCTTTGCACCTTACCCTGCTGATCCCGTTTGGCCGGCACGTAGGTGGAACGCACCACATACAGCCGTCGTTTGCTGGGTTTCACGCGCATGCTGGTCATGCCGCGCGAGGGTGGCAGGCCGGCGGGGCTGTCCAGGCGCGCTTGGTCAGTCACGGTTGATCGACCATCACACCAACCCTCTTGCGGGCCGGCACCTTTCAGGACAGTGCCGCCGTCTTGGTGCCTGGGGTGTACCCGGGTGAAACGGGAAGCCGGTGCGACTCCGGCGCGGACCCGCCACTGTAACTGGGGACTGCTTGGCGATGCCACTGGGGAAACCCGGGAAGGTGCCACGCGGGATGATCCAGAAGTCAGGAGACCGGCCAAGACCTCGCGACAGCGATCCTCGTGGTGAGGGGTCGTGTCAAGCCGGTCTGTCGACCGGCTGCGGCCCCTCGTCATGGGGACGCTGACGCGAGTCGTGCCAGAGGCGTGGGAACCTCTGGGCCCGATCACCGGCCTTTTCTCGGCCACGGATCCGTCATGCGTCTCCCGGTCCTCGTCCCCACCCTCCTCACCCTTTGTGCCGCCGCGCCGCTCGCTGCGGTCGACAGCACCACCGCCGCCACGGTGATCGTCACCGCCCAGCGCAGTGCCGAAAGCCTTGAACGCAGCACTGCCGCAGCGTCGGTCATCACCGCCGCTGATCAGGCGGAGCGCGGCCATCCCACCGCCTTACGCGAGGACGTTCGCGGCCTGCCCGGCGTCTCGACCATCGGCACCGGCAACGTGGATGGCGGGATTGCCAACATCCGCATTCGCGGCGCCGCCGCGAGCGACACGCTGTACTTGGTCGACGGCATCCCGGTCACGGATCCCAGCAGCACCCAGGGCGATCCCAATTCCAGCACCATCCTGCCCGGCGTCACCGACCGCATCGAAGTGGTGCGCGGTTCCCAGAGCGGCCTGTATGGTTCCCGGGCGGTGGGCGGCGTGGTCAACGCCATGACCGCGCGACCCACCGCCACTCACGATGGGCACGTTCTGGTGGAAGGCGGCAGCTTTGGCACCGCCCGTGCCGAAGCCTCAGCCACCGGACCACTCGGCAAGATGCTCGGCTACGCGGTCAGTGCCGAGGGCCTGCACAGCGATGGCCTGAGTTCGCTGGCCGATCCCAACACCCCGGGCAGATCAGGAGACTACGAGCGGGACGCCGTCGACCGGGTCGGGGGCACGGCTCGGGTAGAGGCCCATCCGACCACGTCGTCGAGTCTGTATGTCGCCGGCAGCGGTGGCGTCGTGCAGCAGGAGTTCGACTCCTTCGGTCTGCCCGACGACGAGGTTTCCAACCAGGAATCCCGCACCTGGCGCGCCAGCGGCGGCGGCAGCGTCGACCTGGGCGACCGCGCGACCCTGTCCCTGGACGCCGCCCACACCGACCTTGATCGCGACTACACCTATGTGGGCTTCACCGGCCCAAGCACCTCGGCCTATGACAGCGGCGCGAACTATGTCGCCGCCCGGGCCACCGGTCACCTCATTGCCGACAAAGACAGCTGGCTACGCCGGGTCGATCTGACGCTGGGCGCAGATTGGAACGGCAGTCAGGCCACGGTGAATGACGGCTTCGATGCCTTCAGCGCCGATGACCATCTGACTGGCGTCTATCTGCAGGCCCAGGCAGGCGGGCGCTGGCTCGAAGCCAGCGCGGTGGTGCGGCACGACGAGCACAGCCAGGAAGGGGACGCCAACACCACGCGCCTGGGGCTGTCGGCCTTCCCGCTCGGCAACGATGCGTGGAAGGTGTACGGGGCCTACGCCACCGGCTTCCGCGCCCCCAGTCTTTATGAGCTGTACGTGCCGGTCTATGGCGATGACAGCCTGGAGGCGCAGGAGAGCTGGAGCCTTGAAGCAGGCACTGCGGCGGATCTGCCGTTGGATCTGCGCCTCGAAAGTGCGTGGTTTCGCACCGTCTACGAGCAGCGCATCGCCTTCGTCTGGGATCCTGTGACTGATCCATTCTTCCTGAGCGCAGGCTACGAGAACACCACCGGCCAGCGCATCGAAGGTGTCGAGAACGGCGTGACCTGGCGTTCGGGGCTGGATGGCGTGCGGATCCGCGGTGCATGGACCTGGCTGCAGGACAACCAGGACGGCGAAGCCCTGGTCAATCTGCCTAAGAACGCGGTCACCATCAGTCCTGGCTGGTACCAGCAACGCTGGTGGGCGGCGCTTGAGCTCAATGCCGTCTCATCCCGCTATGGTGGCGCCGACCTGCCTGGCTACGCCTTGCTCAATGCCAATGCCGGCGTGCGCCCGGTGCACTGGGGCACCGTCTATGTCCGCGTGATAAATCTCACCGATCGCGCGTACGAAGAAGCGTCTGGCTACAGCACGCCCGGCTTGTCGTTCTATCTGGGTGGGACGGCAAGCTTGTGAGGATCGCCGGAACGACCGTCGACTGTCCGCCGTCGGGCCTACTCTGGCAGCCCACATGACGCGCGCTGACGCCATCAATGCTCTCGCCCTGGTCGCAGCCCTGCTGGCGGCCGGTGCGGGGGCGTGGCTGGTCCATGGCTGGCGCCCGGTGGTCATGGCCGGACCGCTGGCGGCGGCGGGCACGGTGACTGGCCACGATGGCGTGGCGGTCACCGTGCAGGACTTCCGACGCATCGTCAGCTTGGTGCCCAGCTGGGACGACGCGGCCGCCGATCTGGGGCTGTTGTCTCGGTTCGCGGCGATCAGTACGTATTCCCGCGAGCATTCCACCCGCCGCGCCCAATTGGCGGCGGTGCCGGCCACTATTCCCAAAGCCTCGTCGGTCGAGGACCTCCTCGCGTTGCGACCGGATTTGGTGCTGCTTTCCACCTTTGGTGATGGCGGACGGGCTACGAAATTGCGCGCCGCCGGCATCACCGTGTTCAATGTAGGGGATGAGTTGGGCATCGCGGACGCGGAACGGGGACTCCATGAATTGGCCGAACTTTGCGGCGATGCGCCCCGTGGCGAGGCGGCCGCGCGGGCCTGGCGGCGGCGCCTGCTGCTGGTGCCCGACCCGGAGCGGCCACGGGAAAGCGCCTGCTATGTTGGCTGCTTCGCCGGAAAATTATCAGGCGGCACCCAGGG
>JBBQTJ010000265.1:0-4984 GCA_038213315.1 Planctomycetota bacterium | reverse complement strand
CTGGTCCCCCGAGATGAGCCGCCGCATCTGGACCGGCAGCCAGAAAGAGAACTCCTTCAGCGGCGACGGCCGCAAAGAGATCCTGATGGCCGATGCCATCGACCGCTTCGGCAGCGAAGCCCACCGCTACCGCGTCTACCTGCCCACTGAAGAGATCACCGCCGTGTACGAAGACCTGGACGACCGCTTCGATCAAACGCCGTTCCTGCCCTTGCCGTGATGGGCTGACGTCCGCGCCAGTGCGGGCACCATGAGCATTGGCCAGACGCCGTTGATCCGGCCTTCTGCAGGATGGCCTTGGGGATGATGCCCGGCCCTTTTTGCTGGGCATCGTTCACGGCAGACCGCCGACCAATGCTCGCCGTATCACGGCAGGCGGCGTAGCACCTGGCCCAGGTCGGCGGCGTCGATGCGGCCGTTGCCATCCAGGTCGCCCACGCCGGTCCAGCCGGGGCTGGCGCTGGTGGTGCCGAAGGCCGCACGGACCAGATCCAGGTCGACCCCATCCACCACGCCATCGCCATTCGTGTCGCCCGCCGGGCCCAAGGAGAGGATCTGCACGCCTGAGAGGATGGGCTGATCAATGGCAGCGACCAGGTCGACGATGATGCGGCCGTAGTTGTCGGCGGTGGCGGGGACCGCGCGCACCAGGGCCCGGTTGGCGCTACCGGCGCCCTGGAAGACGTCGACATTCGAGTATTCCCGCGAGCCGTTCACCTCGATGTGGAAGGTTCGCTGGCCCACGGTGGTGGCGGTGGTTTCAGCGAAGTGCAGACGCATCAGGTAGGCCTGACCCGCATTCAGGCCGTCGACCACTAGGGTGAGGGCGCCGCGGCGCTGACTCTGGTAGAGCGCCGCGGGCCCAGCATGGGCGATGCCCACGGTCGCGATGGCAGAGCCGACGCTGCCGCTGGTCCCGCCGATGAAACCGGTGTCGGCGGCATAGCCGCTGAGGGCCGGACCCCCAGCATTGATGGCGCGGCGGGCGGTGCTGGGCAGGGGCAGAACGGTCAGCACAGCGTGGCCTGATGTGCTCTGGCCGACGCTGTCGGTGACCACGATGCGATAACGACGTCCGCTGTCGGCCAAGCCGAGCGGCGGCGTGGTGTAACTCGCCGCCACGGCGCCGGGGATGTCAGCATAGGTGACGTCGGTGGGGCCGGTGCGCTGCCACCGGTAGTTGACCGTGCCTGTCGTCAGGGCAGACATGGTGAAGGTGGCGGCACCCCGCTCGGCGATGCTCTGATCGAACGGCGCCACCACGATGGCCGGTGCCAAGGGCACGGACGGCGTGCGGTGGAAGCGCAGGGCAAGGTTGTTGCTTAATAGCGGGGTGCCTTGATAAGCATAGCGGGTGGCGGCTAGGCCACTCTGGTGCTCGATGCCCACCACGCCCTGGCGCCCGGCCCCATAGATGGCGACGCCAGTCGCTGCGGACTGGTACTGGAAGACGATGTCCGACGTGCTCTCTTCAAGGATGGCTTGGAAGGTGTAATTGCTTCCCGTAGCCAAATAGTGCGGGACTCCCACCCAACTGACCACGGTGCGTCGATTTGGCGCGGTGCCCGTGGTGGCCATGCGGACGTTGCCTCCGGCTTCGGGATTGAGATCACTCCACAGTGGGCAGATGATGCCATTGGGGACGGTGCTGTCCGGCAGATTCGTGTAGGACGCCGACGTGAGGCCCAGACCGGAGGCACCCATGAGGCCCAGCACGCCATTGGAGCAGACGTAAAGGCCCGAGTAGCTTTGGCCGTAGAGCGGGAAGGAGAAACCGATCGATTGTTGCGGACTGACGCTGTCATCGGTCAGGGCAATGGCAGTGTGGCTGGTGGGATCGACCCAGACGTACGCGGCGGTGCTGGAGACGTACGGTACCAAGGAGAACAGACTGACGTTGCGGGTCTGGGTGCCGCTGCCGCTGGTGGTGTTGGTAAAAGTCGCCACGGCCGTATAGGTGCCTTCCGGCAGCAGGCTCGCCACGTCAGTGATGGCCAGTGAGACAATGGTGGTGGCGCCCGGGGCGAGGGTGCCGGTATTCGGCGTGGCCCGCACCCAGGTGCGGGAGGCGGTGGCGGTCCAGCCCAGGCTGGTGGATCCGGCATTGCGCAGGGTGTAGGTGGTGCTGGCCGGAGCGAAGGTGCCGCCCGGCCCTCCGCTCGTCGTGAACCCTTCTGATGCGGTGATCCGCAGGTCGCCCGGGACCTGGTAGCTGGCGACCACGGTCGCGGTGCTGCCGCTGGTGCCGCCTATGGCATAGGCCCCCAGGCCGCGTTTGGCAAAACCGCGCCACAGCACGCTTTCGTGGACGCCGCCGGTAATGGCCCATTCGGCTTGCAGAATCGCGTCCCGGGCCTGGGTCATGGTCGGGGCCTCTGGGGTCAGCGGCAGGGCCGCGGTCACCAGGCGCAGCATCAGGTCGTTGCCGCTGACCGCGCCCAGACGGCCGATGAGTTCGCCACGGACCTCCCACAGGGCCATGCACCAGATCTCGCCCATGTCGTGCGATGCGACGTCGGTGGTGATGTCGGCCAGGGTCAGAGGATTGCGCGAGCCGGCGGTCACCGTCGCACCCGCTTCGAGGGCATAGGGATAGCGACGAATGCCACGGTAGTAGTTGCCCGTGAGGTAGGAGCCCACCGCGTAGGTGCCCTGGACATCATCGCTAGCCTCGGCCAGCAGGGCCAGCGCATAGAAGTCGCTCCAGCCCTCGCCCAGGCCGTTCGCCTGCAGGCCGTGCAGACTTTCCCCTCCATTCACCATGCGCTGCGTGAGGCCGTGGGCGTATTCATGCAGGATGACCGTGGCGTCGAGATCGCCATCAAGGTCGGGGTTGGGCGTCGTGAAGAGGTACATCTGCATGCGCCCGGGTGAGCCATCGGGGGGCGTGCTGAAGTTGGCGTTATTGAGACCTGAACCATCCTGGGCATCCGCCTGCACCGCGTCATTCCCGATGCCGCCCCGCCCGAAGGTGTCGTTCTGGAAATTGCCGGCGGTCTCGGTGAAGCCGTAGGTGTACAGGCGGTCGTGGGCCAGGTTGCACCAGTAGAAGAGGTTCACCACAGCGGCTTGGCGGTAGGTGGCGGGCGCCTGGGTCAGATCCAAGCTGAAATCGTAGGTCGGGGTGCTGCCGCTGCCGGCCGGACGCGGCAGATCGGCCAAGTCATCGTCATTGGCGTCGGCGTGCGCATCGACGTTGTTGCCGCGGGTCTCGCGGTTGCTGTCGATCCAGCCATTGGGCGAGGCGGTGGCATCCAGGCTGGCGAGGGTGACCAGGGTGCGGGCCACCTCGGCCGGCTGGGTGTTGCCGGCCGTGGGCAGGCCCGGGGTCAGGGGACGCGGGCTGTCGCTGATGAACACGCGCAGGCTGATGGCGCCGGCAACGGGGCTGGGCGTGGGTGGACGCAGCACGGCGGCCGGTTGGTGCGGGGGTGGGAGGGCCACCACGCCTTTGGCATCAGCGCGGGCGGCGGCGAGGTCTTCCGCACGGCAGAAATCCGGGGTGGTCAGCGACCGCTCAGCCAGCACCGTGCCGTCCTGGGCATCGACCACATATTCGTACATGCGCCCATCGGCACGGGCGGTGAAAATCACCTTCCAGGCCAGGCGCAGCTTGGTGGCGGAAGCGGCATACCAGGTGAGTTGGGCGGTGGCGGTGCCTTTGATGGCGGGGGCAGCCAATTCCTGGGTCAGGGACGGTCCCTGGGTGGCCTGGGCACGACTGATGCCGGTGATGTCGGCGGCAGGATGCTGCGCGGCAATCGCCCAGGCCAGGGCCCACGCAGCGTCGTGGGGCGGCTGCGCCACCAGGGCGGTGCGGGCTTGCTTGGCTGCGGGCGCCTGCTCCAACCTCGGGACGAAGCGGCTGCCGATGGTCAACAGGTTGCCGGCCCGATCCTGGTTCGCCACCAGGCGAGCGCGATGAATGGGGATGCCGTCACTCTGCTGCTGCCAGACCTGGGTGCGCAGGCCGGTGACCGGATCGGTGTGGTCGCGGAGGATGACGCCATCATTCAGCAGTTCGGACCCACCGCCGAAGAGATCGGTATGCCGTTCCAGGAAGTCGTGAACCGCCGAGCGGGCGGCCTTGCCACCTGGGGCCTGCGCCGGCCGGGGGAACAGTATCCCGCGCGGGACCGCGATGTGACTGGCGACACCAAGCTGCGGGTCGATCTGGATGGCGACACCCGGCACCGTCCGACCCAGATCGGCGCAGGCAGCCTGCAGAGCCGCATCCTGGGCCCGGACCGGTGCGGCGCCCACGAGCAGCAGCAGGCAGGCGATAGCGATTGGCACCGCACCGGACAGGAAACGGACATGAATTGTAAATCCGCGATGATGACGGTGCATGCCAGGAGCATGCGGACGCCAGCGTAAAATCGAGAAGTAGTTCTTGCCTCTCTGGTGTCGCCGCCGGAAAAAAATTACCCACGGGTCACTCATTTCGGGCACACCTGGGGCGCGCTCATTATTTATCCCCACCTGGGCCTGACCGGCTTGACCACGCCCGGCTTGGTGCCCAAAACCCCCATGGCTATCACCTGCCGCTGTGCGATTTTACAGGTTCCAAGTCATGAGGCCGACGCGGTCAGCCACGGCACCTCTATCAAGGGCACGCCGTCCTACACCGGTTTTTCGTCAGCGAGATCACGTCCAACATCCGCTTCAAGAACGGCGCCGTGAAGAATCCGCCGGGCATGCCCGCTCCAAGGGCCAAGGACGACGTGTACGTGGCCATCACCCTGGCCAGCTGCGACGGTCAGCCTCTGGGCGTGACTGGTGCGACTGGTGCGCTGAGCATTTCGGCCGACACGCCGATCTTCTCCCTCGAATTGACCTGCTGAGTCGCGGCGTCCCCGGGGCCAACGCCCCCGGAACCCCGCCGTAAACACCGGCCCCACCACCGGCAAACCACGAAAACAGTCAACCCGCCAACCACGTACCCAGCAAAGAAACACCCCAAGGCGATGGCCCCGGGGACGCC
>JBBQTJ010000264.1:0-4988 GCA_038213315.1 Planctomycetota bacterium | reverse complement strand
CTCAGGTGAACAAGCTACGGAAGATGCCGCTGCGCCGCCGTCCGGCGAAATCCACCGCGTAGGCGGGGGCTTGGCCATTCAGCACGCACTGGCAGTCGTGGACCAGTTGCTTGGCGCTGCCATAGCGGCCATCGGGATTTGGGTGCATGGCGCGCATGACGATGGCCGCGACCTCTTGGCCGAGGTCGGGGATCAACTCGCGCGGATCGGGGGGATGCTGCGCACTGCGGATGGCAATGATGGTATCACTGACGCTGCCGGCCTGATACGGGGGGCGACCGGTCAGGGCGAAATGCATGGTCGCGCCCAGGGCGTACAGGTCGATCGCTTCGCGCAGGGCACGTCCGTCGATCTGTTCGGGGGCCAGGTAGCTAGGGGTGCCGGCGATGGCGCCAGGGGGTGGCAGGCTGCCCAGCTGCTGCGCATTGCCGAAGTCGCTGATGCGCACCCGACCGTCGACCTCAAGCAGGAGGTTAGCCGGTTTGATGTCGGCGTGGACCCAGCCAGCCTCGTGCATCGCCTGCAGGCCCAGGGCGGCATCGTGGACCATGCGTAGGGCTTCGCGCTCGGCGACGGGACCACGGCTTTGCACCCGGCCCCACAAATCGCCACCGGCGACCAGGCGCATGGCCAGGTAGGGGATCGAGGTTTGGCCGGTGGGAGCAACGTGCCCCGCGTCGTAAAGCGGTAGCAGCGACGGGTGATCGAGGGCCGCCATCACCCGGGCTTCATTGAAGAACAGCTGGGTCACCTGTTCGGCGGTCAGCTTGAAGCGTTCGCGATAATCCGGACTGACGGTTTTCAGGGCGACCTGCCGCGCGGTGACGCGATGCACGGCCGAGAACACGATGCCCAGGCCGCCTTCAGCCAACACTCGGACCAAGGTGAACGGCCCAAAGTCACGGGCATTGGCGCGATCTGGTGTCACGACTGCCTGGTCGCCCGAGCGTGGCTGCGGGGTGCCGGTGCGGCGGGCGATGCTGGCGGTGTTGGGCAAGGTTCGCCTGGGAAGGTGTCAGCGGCTGGGTACAGTCCCAGGGGTGCGTTTATAGGGTACCACCGCCCGGTACGCTTGGGAAGCCTGCATCACTGCATCACTGACCACCTGGGCGATGCACGCCCCGTGCCCGGTTCAGCGCGTCGTCATCATCGCGATGGCCACGTCCGCATCCGCCGCATTGGCCAGTCGCGCGCAAGCATTGGCGTCGCGCAGTTGGCTGGCCAAGGCAGCCAGAACGCGCAGATGCTCGGGGTGGTTGTCCTCACGGCTGGCCAGCATGGCCAGGACCAGGACCGGCTGGCCATCATTGCCGGTCATGTCCAGGCCTTCACGACACAGGCCCAGCGCGATGCGGCAGGCTGCCAGTCCGGGCACCCGCGCGTGAGGGATGGCGACGCCACAGCCGCAGGCGGTGCTCGCGACCTCTTCACGATCGAAGAGACTTTTGATGAATTGGCGCCGTGCCTCAGGGGTGAAATCGGCGGCGATGGTGTCGGCCAGGGCCAGCAATGCATCGCGCTTGCCCGGCCGGCCGCGCAGCACGACCACCCGGTGGGGGTCGAGGAACGGGGTCAGGTCGGCCAGGAACGGGCCTGGCATGGCGCCTTAGCGGGCCTCGAACTCGGCCAGCAGGTCACCGAGGCCTTGGGCGTTGGTGACTTGCTTGAGGAACTCGCAGAAATGCTCTTTGCGGATCTGACTGGCGAAACTCTTCATCAATTGCAGATGAGCCTCGCGCTGATCCGGCGGCGTCAGCAAAAGAAATACGGAGTGTACCGGTTCTCCATCCAGGCTATCAAAATCGAGCCCAGCCGAACAGTGTCCGAACGAGCAGACCAGATCCTTGACCAGGGAGGTCTTGCAATGCGGGATGGCGATGCCGTGACCGATGCCGGTGGAGCCGACGGTTTCCCGCTTCATCACCTCATCGACGATGCCAGGGATCTGGGCTTCCTGGAGTTTCCTGGCCTTCACCAAGGCCCCCGCCAGCTGGGTGATCACCGCACGCTTGTCGGCAGCGGCCGGCAGCTCGGTGAAGCCCTTGGCAACGATCACCTGCGACATGCGCGGTGCGGCGGCGGCATTCATGATCTTGGCGACCCCCAGGCTGGACAACCGGTTATAGCGTGAAACTGTAGTTACATCTGCAACGGCAGTCAACGACTGGAGACCACGTGACCGAACACCGCACGCCGCCGTCCGGCCTGGTCCTGACCGCGACGGACAATCCCACGATAAAAGCGGCGATTGCCTTGCATGAACCACGGGAGCGGCGTGATCAATCGCGTTTTCTGGCCGAAGGCCGGCGGTCCATTGATGGTCTGCTGGCGGCCGGCTGGGTGCCAGAGCTGCTGTTTGTACGTGACGGCGCCGAGGTGCCGGCCCATTGGCCTGCGGTGGTCCGCGTGGGCGAACGGGTTGCGGCCCGGCTCAGTCAGCTCAGCACGGCTCCCGGCTATGCAGGCATTTTTCCGCTGCCGGTCCCGCCTCCCTTGGATGTGCACGCGGGCGGACTCATCCTGGCCGGGATCAGCGATCCCGGGAACCTAGGCACGCTGCTGCGCGCCGCAGCTGCCTTCGCCTGTCGGCAGGTGGTGCTGGCGGGCGGTGCGGATCCCTTCAGCAGCAAAGTGCTGCAGGCCAGTGCCGGGGCTTTGCCGCTGGTGCATCTGCATCCACATATTGAGCCAGGCGCCATGGCCGGCGGTGCGCCCTTGTGCGCGCTGGTGGTCAGCGGCGGGGTGCCGCCGGGCGCCCTGCCCCCTGGGCCACGGTGGCTGGTGGTGGGCGGCGAGGCCCACGGCGTCCCGCCCGAGTGGCTGGCCCAGTGCCGCGAGCAACTGACCCTGCCCATGCCGGGCGGCACCGAGAGCCTGAACGCGGCGATGGCGGGCACGGTTGCCCTGTACGCGGTGCACTGCCCAGTGGCCCGGACTGTCGGGTAACATCAGAGCCGAATCGGCGTATACTGCTGGCAGCTTGCCATGACCCAGCCGCTTACCGACTTGCTTGAGACCCGTGCGCGCCTGTTGCGGCCGTCGGATGACCTGATCGAGCGTGCCCTGGCCCGTTGCGTGCGCGCCGACCTGCGGCGGGCCACCGGCCGGGTGCAGCGGGCTGCGGCGACCCAGCTGACGGTGGTCACCGAAGCCGGCACTGGGCCGACGGTGCTCAGCCAGAACGGCGCGGACCTGGGTCGCACCGATGCCAAGGGCCTGCTACCGGCCGGCCGCATCATCGCGGGCTATCGCATCGAGGGCCTGCTGGGCCGCGGTGGGATGGGGCAGGTTTATCGCGCCACGCAGCTGTCGATGGGCCGGGAGGTCGCCTTCAAGGTTCTGTCGCCGCGTTTCGCCCGCAGTCGTTCCTTCCGCGAACGCTTCCTGCGCGAGGCCCGGGCCGCCGGCCGCTTCAACCATCCTAACCTGATCGCCGTGCACGATGTCGGCGAGGCCGGCGACCTGATGTTCTTCAGCATGGAGCTGGTCGCGGGACGGCATCTGCGCCAGGTGCTCAAGGACGAAGGCCCCTTCGCGGCGCCGCGCGTGGCGGATGTCGCCCGTCAGGTACTGAAGGCCCTGGACTACGCCCACAGCCGCGGCGTGGTCCATCGCGACATCAAGCCCGACAATCTGATGCTGACCCCCGAGGGCGTGGTCAAGGTTGCCGACCTGGGCCTGTCGCGCCTGCTGGAAGAGGAAACCGAAGCCGCGGATCTGGATGACGTGGGCGTGGGCAGCGGGTCGCGCATCGCCACCCAGGCCGGGGTGATGATGGGCACGCCCCATTACATGTCCCCTGAGCAGGGCCGCGATGCCGCCAGTGTCGATCATCGCACCGACCTGTGGTCCCTGGGGGCCTCCCTCTATCACCTGTCCGTAGGCAAGCCGCCCTACGATGGCACCACGGGGCCAGAGATCGTTCTCAAAGCCGCCACCGCGCCGTTGATCTGGCCCGAACCAGGCCCGGCGCCCTTCCTGCGCACCCTGATTTCCCGGCTGATGGCCAAGCGTCCAGAAGATCGCCCCGCCAGCGCCAGCGCTGTCCTGGCCGAGTTGGATGCGGCCTTGGGCCTGCCCCGTTCCGCCCAGCCGCTGGCCCGTCGGCGCTGGCGCTGGGTCGCGGGCATCGTGGTGGTGGCCTTGCTGACGGCCGGTGGACTGATCCTCGCCGACCGGTTGCGGGATCAGCGCGAATGGCAGGAAGCCCGCGCCAAGGTCGAGACCATGCGCGCGCGCGAGGACTGGGCTGCGGCCTTGGCTGCGGCCACTGCGGCCGAGCGTTTCGGGCCACCAGGCCGTGCGCTGGCCAACGACTTGGACAGCGCGTGGCGCACGTGGTCCGAGGCGCGCAGCAAACCGACTTTGGCAGCGATCGATCAGGCGATGAAGGACGGCCGCACTGCCGACGCGGCCAAGGCGCTGCGCGACCTGCCCGAAGATCGCTATCATCCGGCGGTGCGCAACGAGGTCGAGACACGCCGGGATCGCCTGCTGGACCTGGCCCTGGCCCCGGGTGATCCCGGCCGTCCAGGAGGTCCGGCCGCGTTGTTGAACCAGATGATGGAGCTGGCCTGGCGACCCTTCACCTTCCTGCCCCCCGAAAACGTGCGCATCGACGGCGCTGCGGCCACCTTCATCGGCAAGGGCGATGGCCGGGCCGAGCGCGGCCTGAACCGTGTCGAGCTGGATTGGCAGCTCGCCTTCAACAAACCCCTGACCAAGGGCACAACCTGGACCATGGCCCTTGGTCCGCACCGGCTCAGCGCCGGAATCGACGGCCTGATTTTGACCCAACGCGCCATGGAACCCCAGGTCCTGGCTCCGGCGGCATCCACCTATTCCTTCCGGCTGCGGCGTACGCCCGACGGCCTGCAGCTGCGCACCGAGAATGAAGCGCATCTGTTGGTCCTGCAGCCCGACGGGCACAACGGCCTGAAGCTGTCCTGGAAACTGCCACCCGACCAGCAGGTCACGGTCAAGCTGCG
>JBBQTJ010000263.1:0-4988 GCA_038213315.1 Planctomycetota bacterium | reverse complement strand
GCCATTGGGTGCAGCCAGCACCTGGCTGGAATAGGGATCGATCCAACCCTTGCCGTCCATGGTCAAGACCCGGAAGGCGGGGTCCTTGTCCATCGCTTCACGCAGCCAAGGAGGGACGAGGGCGGAAAGCGGTGGGCGCATCGGTGCCACGCTATCGGGCCCAGCGACGCCGTCGACCGTCCTGGTGGGATGGCTCAGGCGGGCGGCTCAGCGGTGTTGCAGCAGCGCGCGACACCAGTGCTCGGCCAGCGCGGCACTGTCGGCGCCGGCTGACTGGGCGAGGTGGAGGGCCGCCGCAACCAGGTCCGCGGCGGCAGTGATCGCTGCCGGACCACGCGTCGTCATGGCGGCCTGGGCGAGGGGATCGAGCACCGCGCGGTGGGCGCTGATGAAAGCGTCTGGCGCGGCGGTCCACTGCAGGTCGGGGATGGTCAGCAAATCACGCCAGGCAACTGACAGGCTGGCGCTGCGGCTGGCCACATCCTGCCTGGCCAGGGTCTGCCAGCGGGCCAGCACCGCCTGCTGGGCCTGGGCGTCGAGGCCGTGATCCAGGGTCAGCACGAAGGCGGCCTCACCCAGATCCTGAGCCAGCTCGATGGTCAGATCCTGCGCCTGTTCACCGGCGGCGACGTCCTGCTCGGCCAGGTAATCCGCCACGCTGAGCTGGGGCAACGCGCGGACACCTGGGCAACCATCCAGGCAGGGGAAGGGCGCCTCGTGCACATAGCCGACGGTCTCGCCCTGCCGTTGCCGGCCCAGGGGAAAGAGCCGGCAGGCCAAGGGCCGCGCTCCATGCACAGCGCACCCAGCGGTGTCGCGATACAAGGTGCAGGCGGGTTGGTTACGGTGACCAAGAGCACCGTCCATCGCCAGGCGGATGCCACCATCCACCGTGTGGCGAGCGCGGAAGGCCGCCGGGCTCAGCGCCAGGGCGACGGCGAGACGGCCGGCTTCCCAGGGGGTTACCCAGACTGCCTTGCCGTGGCAACAGGTGCCCAGGCGGGTGCAGGTGAGCGGTAGCAGGGCATCGCGGGAAAGCATGGCCGGACCGTCGCCGGACGGAGCGCGGGAACAAGCGCGGCGCCCGCCGGTCGACGCTCGCCAGTCGGCCGTCAGGATCTGGGCATGGCCCACCGGCGAGCGTTCTTGCAGCGGCACTGGTTCCTGCTCGCCCTGGGCGTTGCCCTGCTGATGGCGATCGCGTGGCCGGGCTTGGCCGGCAGTGGTGGCGCACTGCATCTCGACGCCATGCGCAGTGGCCTGATCGCTGGGATCTTTCTGATCAGCGGCTTGACCCTGCCGGGACGGGCCTTGGCTCGCGCGGCCGCGGGGTGGCGCCTGCACGTGTTGGTGCAGGGCTTCACGCTGGGGTTGGTGCCCTTGGCCATGTGGCTGGCCACGCCCCTGTGGTTGCTGCTGCTGCCGGTCCCGTTGGTGCTGGGGCTTCAAGTTCTGGCCTGCCTGCCCACCACCATCGCCAGCAATGTGGCCACCACCCGCGCGGCGGGCGGCGACGAAGCCGGAGCTTTGGTGAATGCCGTGTTGGGCAATCTGCTCGGCATCCTGGTTACGCCGTGGACGGTGCTGTGGCTGACCGGGCTGTGGGGTCAGGTCGATCCCTTGGCGGTGGCAGCGGCCTTGGGCTGGCAGGTGGCCTTACCGGTCGCCGTCGGCCAACTCCTGCGGCTGGGCCTTTCCGCCGCATGTGACCGTCAGCGCGCACGCTTGGGCCTGCTGTCCCAGTTGGCTCTGCTAACGCTGGTTTGGCATCTGGTCAGCGATGCGGCGCAGCATGCCCACGGGCTGACGGCCAGCCTGCTGCTGGTGGTCCTGGGCGTGGTGTTGATCTGGCATCTGGCCAGCACCGCTGCGGCCTATGGTCTGGCCCGTTGGATCAAACTGCCGCCGCCGCAGCGCATCGCCGCGGCGATCTGCGGCGGGCAAAAGACCTTGGCGATGGGCGCGCCGCTTGCGGCGATCCTGCTGGCCCAGGCCCCCGGCGCCGCCTTGGTGGCAGTGCCGATCGTCGCCCACCACGCGATCCAGCTGATCGTGGGGGCAGGCTTGGCCGGTTGGTGGCGGACCACCGTCGTGACTGGCGACCCCGCGACCCCGCGACCCCGCGACCCCGCGACGTTTCCTACCGACTCATCCCCTGCACCATCATCTCATAAAACTTGAGTATTTCGCCACGCCGCAGCCGGTACCAGGCGAGGAAACCGTGGGCCAGTTCCTTCAGGGCGAGCTGGGCCGCGGCTTCAGGATCCTCCGACTGGTAGGCAGCGATGATGCTGACCTCGGCACGCTTCATCAGGACGCCGAGGTCGCCATCGAAGGGGTGGCTGTCAGACAGCAGGGCATTGGCTAAAAAGAGCCAAAGATGGTCGTGGACCAGCTTATCCTGCTGCTCGCGGGTTTGCGTCGGCAGGCTGACGAGCCAGCGGGGCAGCAGCATCGACCCCATCACCTGGCCGGCATCGACCTGCGCGACCGTGGCCGGGATCCCGTGGCTGGCCGTGACTTGCGGCAGCAGGGTGCGGGCCAGATAGGGAAACTGCCGGTACCGCATCACCAAAGGGTGGGCAGCGTGGCCGTCAGCTCAATGCCTGAGGGGCTCAACTGCGCGTGAGGATGCCGAGGAGCAGGTCACACGCGGCGCTGCCATCGTCCTGCTCGCCGATCTCGCCAGCTTGGCGCAGCCGGTCGACGATCGCCTTCTGCAGGAAGGTGCGGCCCTTGGCCAGCCGGCGGTGGCAGGTGGTCAGGGGCAGGCCCAGGTCGTGGGCCAGCGAACGCAGGTCGCGGCCTTGGACAAGATGCTCTTCCAGCAGGCGGGGCACCTCCTCTTCCAGGGTGCCATCGCTGGCCCAGCGACGCACATCCAGCCACGCCGCTGCCAGCAGGCCCTCGGCCCAGGCCCGCTCCATGCGGTCGGTATCCACGGTCGCGGGGGCGGCATTCTGGTCTTCGACCAGATCGTTGTCGGTGGGTAGCTCGCGGTGCAGGCGGCGGCGGCGCTCGCGCACCGCGTTGCGCGCCGCATTCCACGCCAGGGTCATGAGCAGATAGCGGAAGCGGCTGCCGGTACCGGGCTTGGCCTCGGCCATCAGATCGGGCCGTTCGAAGAGGTGGATGAGCACCTCCTGGATCACGTCATCGAAATCACCGGAGCTGGATTCGCCGGGAAATTTCAGACGTAGATAGCGGGCGATGGGGTCCGCGTACAGGTCGATGAGCACGCCGGCCTCGCCGGGCTGCTGGGCCAGCCGGCCGATCACGCTCCAACGGGTGTCCGGGAAGCCGACGCGTGACACCATCGCTTAGAAACCGTAGCCGAAGAGCAGCGAGGCGGTGGGTCCGCTGGCATCCAGATCGACCGAGCTGGAACCGTTCGTGGAGCCATTGGTGACGCTCACGCTGGTCTGGCTCCACAGGTAACCGACCTCGATACCGGCTGAAAAACCGCGGCCCAGGTTCTGCATCACCGTGGCGGTGATGCCATAGGTCAGGATCCCGCCGATGCTGGTTTCGGTGCTGCCGCCATCGGTCCATTGGGTGCTGGCCAGGCCATAGCCGACGAGCGGCGTCAGTTCGATATGCGCGCGCGTGCTCAGGGCCCAGCCCAAGCCGGCCCGCAGGGTGGGCACCAGGCACCAGTAAGTCAGGTCGCGCTGGTTCGGGGCATTGCCGCCGCTCAGGTCATAGACCCCGAAGCCGCCTTGCAGATCCAGGCCCAGGATCAGGCCGACCGGCTGCAGGCGGCCGCCGGCGGCACCGATGCGGAAGGACACGCCAGGGGTGGTGTTGCCGTCGTAATCGTAATCGCCGCCGGCGCGGGTCGACCCGGAGCCGGCATCATAGCTCTCCTGCGCCGCATCGGGCATGGGCAGCGTACCGACGCCGAAGCGGAGCTCCGAGATGCGCTGCTCTAGCGCGCTGGCGGGCAGGCACAGGCCAAGAATGACGAGGGTGGGGACGAGGGTGCGCATGGGTGTTCCGAGGTTCGGGTCGTGCTGGCGTCAGGTCGGCAGAGCATGTCCGGCGCGGGGCGCGCTGCAACTCGTGGCGCGCCATTTACACCGCCTGGACCACCCAGGAGGACAGCGGTGCGGCCACCGACAGGCCGGCGAATTCAAGATTCACCACCAGATCGTCGGCCTGGTTGGTGCCATTCCCGGGCATGACCACGCCATAGCAGCCGGCAAAGAGGCCGATCACCACCTGCACGCGCACGCCAGGAACCAGGTGATGACGCAGGCGCAGGGCTTCTGGGGCGTACTGCACCAGCCGGGCCAGGGCGTCCAGATCCTGGCCCAGACGGACGTTGTCCGCCACGGCGATGACCCGCGTGGTGCGCAGGGTGGCGAAAATCGTCTCGCGTTGCCCGCGCTCTGCGCCCAGAAAAACGTAACCGCCAAACAGGGGGATGGTGAACTCTTGGGTGCCCTTGCAGCGATAATGACGGCTGCGGCGCTCCAGGAAGATCATGCCGGGGATGCCCAGGTGGCGCAGCTCTTCGACCAGGCATTTCTCTTGCCGAGGCAAGGCCAGGGCGACCAGCCACTGCGGCACGTCCAGGACCTGGTTGGCGAAGTCAGGCGGCCAAGCGTCGATCTCGGCAGTGGTGATGACGCGATCGACCGGCATGCCTGCACGCTATGCCGGAGGCAAGAGCTGTCGACGGCTTATGTGCCCAGGCTTTTCCAGACCCGCAAGGCTTCGCTGACACCCCAGGCCTGGGCGTCGCAGCCGCGCTGCTGATGCGGCGCGTCGCCGTCCAGGATCTCGGGGATCTGGCCGGTACAGCCGGCATCGAGGAGCAGCGCCATGCTGCCCAGATAGGCCCGGGCGGCGGCGACCGCAGCGGGATGGCGGTCCCAGGCCAAGGCCATCGCCTCGCAGTAGCCGGGGAAGGTCCAGGTCCAGGCGGTGCCGTTGTGATAGGCCGGCTTGCGGCGGCTGTCCTCGTCGCCGGCGTAATGGCCCTG
>JBBQTJ010000262.1:0-5011 GCA_038213315.1 Planctomycetota bacterium | reverse complement strand
TGGAGCAGCATCACGCGCTGGGGTGGCATCAATGACATCAAAGCCGCGCAGCGGGCGATTGCCGGCAAGGATCAAGGTGCCGCCCGAACCTCCGCCCAGAGCGCAGCCATGGCGCTGCCGGACCAGGCGGCCGCCAATCTGCTTGATCTGGACCTGGCCATCGGCGGGCACAGCGAACGACTGCGCAGCCTGCTGACCCGCGTGCCCAAGGCGCAACGCTCAGTGGTCGACACCGCGTTGCAGCTCAACCTCGCCCTCAATGGCAAGCCCGTGACGACTGATGGCCTTGATCAGGCCGATGCCGCGTTCATCCAGTCCATTGCCGCCATGCGGGCCGACAATCGCCCGGCTCCCCTGCCCAGCACCGCAGGTTCCGCTCCCTACCGCACGGTGGTTGCCTGCGCCTACCAGGAACTGCTGCGCACCGCCTGGCTGGTGCGGGATGCCGGACAGGTGCGGAGCGCGGCCGGCGCCATGCTGCTGCTCGACCCAGCCCACCCACAACGGGACGAATTGCGCCTGATCACCGCGGCCCTTGATCCAGACACCAAGGACGGGGAGCTGATCCGCCTGGGCCAACTCTTGAAGGACGAGAATCGTCGCACCCGACTGGCCAATATCCTGCAAGACCTGGCCCCCGGCCGCAGCAACATCATGACCGCCGTCGCCCTGGGCGCGGATCCCCGCACCATTGATCAGAAGCAGGTCCTGGCGGCGCGCATCGAGCGGGTCCTGGCTGGCGGCTTCAGCCTCAATGATCTCGATCTTTTATTCCTGCAATCGCTTGATCTGGATGCCTTCGACTCGGCCAACAAGGTCGCGGCGCGCATGCAGGACCCGCGGCGGCTGATCGCCGGCCGGGAACTGATCAATCGGGAGGGCGACCTGGCCAAGGCCATGTCGATGAACCAACTGGTGCTGAGCCCGCGCATGGGCCGCGTGCGGGCTGGCGACCGCTGGATGGCTTTCCATCTGTCGAACGACAGTGGCATGCTGCCGCGCAGCACCCCACAGATCCTGGTCGATGGCAAACCCGTCGAGGGCCAAAGGGTCCAACGCTTTGGCAGCCTGTTCGTCATTTCGGGCCTGCCCAAGGGCCTGCTGCCGGTTTCGATCACCGTCAACGACAAGCCATTATTCAACGACCGCGTCAACCTCTGAAGGCGCCAACGGCATGTACCCTTGCAGCAAGTGCGGCATCATCAACCCCCTCTCGACGCGTTTCTGCCGCAACTGCGGCGAACGGATCGAGCTGACGCGGATGATGATCAACAAGTCGGTGACCACCACCACGGTCGGCAAGTACGACGCCATGATCGCCGGCTGGGGCCGCAGCACCCTGACCTTGGGAGTCTTCGCCCTGGTCTGCGCCTTGGTCTTCCGCTATGTAGCCGTGCCGACCATGCCCACAGCCGACCTGCCCCAGGCCAATCCGGGCGAGCCGCTTGCCGAACTGGGCGCGAATGCCGGTCTCGCCGGTACCCCTGAAGCCAGCGAACGACTGCGCTGGCGGCGCTTGAATGCCGGCCGGATGATGGGGGATCTTGGTCTGGATATGGCGGCCCTGCGCATCCCACTGGATGCAGCACTGAAAAACCAATCCGCCAATGGCATTGTCTCCGGCAGCACCGATTCGATCAGCGCCACCGCCCTGGCCGCCTTGGCCTGGCAAGGCCTGCCCGATGACCGCTTGCTGGATGCCGCCCGTCGAGCCCGAGGCTTTCTGCTGGGAAAACTCGGCGACATGCCGGGCATGGATCCGACGCCTCGCGCCCTCCTGCTGACCGCGCTGATCGATGCCGAAGCCCTCAACGACGATCAATTGCTGGCCTACCGCCACTGGCTGCGTGACCCGAAGCAGGCCGCGATCCAGGCCCTGGCCGTGGCCTGCCTGAAGCCAAGTCAGCGCATGAAGCCCGACGACATGCGCCTGCTGGCCAATGCCATGAAGGACGAACGTTGGAGTATGCTGATCGAAATTTTCCAGGGGCGCCAACCGTTGAATGTCCTACCTGCCCAGTTCGATCTGAAGGCCGCTGCGGCCCTGGACAGCGGCGAGGATCGCATCTGGTGGTCCTTGTTAGCCTGGCAAGTCGCCGTGGCTCCAGTCAATCTGACGGATACCTTGAAAGCGTGGACCACCTCTCCTGCCAACATCTCGCCCGAACTGTCCGCGCGCGGTGGCAAAGACGCGGCGGCGCTGATCAATGTGATCGCGATCACCACCCCCCTGCGTCTGACCCCGCTGTGGCTGCAACCCCGCACCCCATAGCCGGGACGGTCACCCTGCCCAAACCGGCAGTGCGCGCCGAGCAGGAAGTGGTGACCACCGACGACCCCGGCTGGAAGGTGCTGTTATTCAATGATGACACCACGCCCTTCGACGTGGTCATCTACGCATTGCAGCGTGCGGCAGGCCTCAGCCTTGAAGTCGCCGAGGCGGTGGCCCTGGAGGCGCACACCGAAGGTGAAGCCGTGGTCAAACGCGGCCTGACGCACGAGGACGCCCTGATCATCTGCGGCGGCCTGCGGACCTGGTCGCGGGTACCGTCGCTGTGCGATGGCGTGGCCTGCGACGCGGCGCGCGACGACTGAGGTTGTCTCTGGTCAGACCAATGGCGCGAACAAGGCCGCCAGATCGGTCTCATCAAGTTTCGCCAGACTTTGCCCATCATCGTCGTGCAGGGCGGCGGCCAGGTCGCGCTTGCGCGCCTGCAAGGCGCGGATGCGTTCTTCGATGGTTCCGCTGGCGACCAGACGGTAGGCCATCACCGGTTTATCCTGGCCAATGCGATGGGCACGGTCGATGGCCTGGGCTTCGATCGCCGGGTTCCACCAGGGATCGGTGAGGATCACGGTGTCAGCGGCGGTAAGGGTCAGGCCTGTGCCCCCGGCCTTGAGGCTGAGCATGAAGATCGGCGTTTCACCACGCTGAAAGACCTCGACCAGCGTTTGACGATCGCGGGTGGCGCCATCGAGACGCAGATACGGCACGCCCATGGGCTTCACCACTTCGGCTTCGATCAGGTCGAGGAAGCTGGTGAATTGGCTGAACACCAGGATCCGCCGCCCGTCTTCGACCAATTCAGGCAGCAGTTCGCGCAGGCAGTCGAGCTTGGCCGAACCGGCATCCGCTTGGACTTCTTTCAGTTTGGCCAGACGCGGATCGCAGCAGACCTGACGCAGCCGCAGCAGCGCCTCCAGCACGTCGAGATGACTGCGAGCCATGCCTTTGCTGGCGATGACCTCGCGTACCCGCGCATCCATCGCCAGGCGGACGGCTTCATAGCTGGCGCGTTGTTCTTCACCCATGAGCACGGAGATATCGCTTTCGGTGCGCGCGGGCAGATCCTTGGCGACCGCCGTCTTGGTCCGACGCAGCACGAAGGGGGCGATGCGGCGACGCAGCCGGGCCAAGGCTGCGCCATCGCCATCCTTCTCAACCGCCTTGCGCGTGCCTTTGCCGAACGCCGTACGGCTGCCCAAGAGGGTCGGCACCAGCCAATCGAAATAGGCGTGGAGTTCACCCAGGTGATTCTCGACCGGCGTGCCGGTCAGGCACAGGCGGTGACGGGTATCCAGGGTCCGCACCGCTGCGGCGGCCTGATTGCCGTGGTTCTTGAGGGCGGTGGCCTCATCGCAGACCACCAGGTGGAACGGCACCTTGGCCAGAGCCTCCTGGTCGCGGGACATGGTGGCGTAGGTGGTGACCAGCACCTCACCCGCCACCGGTCGGGGCGCTTTGGCGCGCAACGGCCCATGGTGCAGGACCGGGATCAGCACGGGTGCGACCTTGCGCGTCTCGGCCATCCACGTGCCGACCATGCTGGCGGGGCACACCACCAGCACCGGTCGATCCAGCTTCTGGGCGAGGTGGTCGGCCTGCAACGAGGCGAGCACCTGGATGGTCTTGCCCAGACCCATGTCATCAGCGAGCAGGGCGCCGTGACCCAGCGAGCGCAGATGCAGCAACCACCCCAGACCCTCGCGCTGATACGGGCGCAAGGTCACGCCCAGGCCCACCGGATCAGCGACCTCGGGCGGGTTGAGGCAGGCGCGCAGGCGTTCAGCCAGGGCCTTGGCCGCAGGGGAACCCTCCCACGAGATGGTGCCCTGGGTGACGTCGGCCACATCAAAGGTACTGGCCCGCAGGCCGCCCCCTGGGCCGCGCGGGCGGCGATAGAGTTCAAGCAGCGCGGCGCGCAGACGCTCGAGCAGGGCGATCGGCACCGCCAGGCTGCGCCCGGCGCCAGCGTCCAGCAGCACCGCCGCGCCGTTGGCCAGCATGGTGGTGGGCAGATGGCTCCATGTTGGCTCATCCCCGGACAGCAACGGCTCCAGCAAGGGCACCAGGTCCAGACGCTGGCCGGCGACCTCGATACCCAGATGCAGTTCGAACCAATCGCCCTGGTCGTCTTTGGACGAGGCGTCATCAAGCTGCACGCGCAGGTCGGCGTCCCGCAGTTCGGTGACTTCTGGCGCTGTGCCTCCTGCGATCTCCCACCCGCGCAGGCGCAACCCGGCCAGCACTTCGATGGGCAGACGCAGGAGGCCGACCTCTTGCGGTGACTCCAATTGTCGCGGATGGAACAGGCGGACCGAGGCTGAGCGCCACGTCTGATAAACGGTGAGCTGATTCGCACGCTTGGCCGTCTCGATCAGGCCAAGCTTGATCAGCTCGCCCATCCGGCGTTCCTCGGCCTCAAGGTGGCGCACCACCAAGCTGCCATCGGCGTGGGCGATATGCCGGGGATCGCCGGCCAACACCAGGGCATCACCATAGCGGAAACAGGGGGTAGCCAGCTCAAGCTTCAATTTCGGCGGACGTCCGGCGACATGGCTGATCAGGAAAACCCCGGCCGGGTGCAGTGCCAGCACGGGGATCGGTTCGCTCGGCGGCGTCATACCGGTAATCAAGGCCGGGAGATGCCGCTCCAGGATCGGCGCCAAACCGGGCAGCAAATCCGGGTCGATGGGCGCCCGATCCATGGCCACCAGCGCCTCGATGGGA
>JBBQTJ010000261.1:0-5012 GCA_038213315.1 Planctomycetota bacterium | reverse complement strand
GCGATGCGATCCGCGCCGACGATCACCGCCTGCACCAGCCCGCGGGCCATCAGGCTGCCGGCCATGCTATCGGTGGCCAGGCGTACGTCGACGCCGCAGGACAGCAGTTCCCACGCGGTCAGGCGCGCGCCCTGCAACAGGGGGCGGGTCTCGTCCGCATACACCGTCAGGTCAGCGCCGCCGCGTACGGCGGCGACGATGGCGCCCAAGGCAGTGCCGTCGCCGCCAGTGGCGAGGGCGCCGGTATGGCAATGGGTGAGGACACCGCCATGCCGTGGCAGCAGGGCGGCGCCGTGTTGGGCGATGGCGGCGCAGAAGGCCGCGTCCTCGCGGTGGATGCGGCGGGCCTCCATCAGCAGGCGGGCAACCAGTTCATGCGCGGTCAGCAGGCCAGCGTGGGATTCCGCACAGGCGACCATGCGCGCCATCGCCACTGACAGGTTCACCGCCGTCGGCCGACTGGCCACCAGCGCCGTTGCTGCTTGCCGACACGCCGGCAGAAGCTTCCCCGACCGGCCGCGCACATGCAGCACCAGCCCATAGGCCGCGGCCAGAGCGATGGCCGGCGCACCCCGCACGGTCAGGTCGCGGATGCGGGCGATGAGGTCGGTGAGGTCCATCACCTGATGCGCCTGCAGGCGCGCCGGCAGGGCGGTCTGGTCGATCAGCAACAGTCGGCCGTTGTCCAGGGCGCCCAGCCAGTGGACGCCGGCCAACAGGCCATGGGCCGTGCGGGGGAGGGCGGGCAGACGCATGACGGTCAGAACAACGGCTCGCCGCCGGCCGCGGCAGGAACGCCGGCCGCCGTCAGGCCGACATTCTCGAAGCTGAAGGGGACGTTGACCACGGTTGAACCACCGGCCATTTCAATCCGCAGGGTGGCGCCGACCGGCGGGTCCTCGGCCAGGCGCTTGGTCTCGCTATAGCTCTCACCATCGCCCGTCGAGTTGGTGCCACGGCCCTCAAGTTCGTTGCCGTCGGCATCCACCAGGGTCTGCTTGATGATGCTGGTGCGGGCGGCATGGGGCACCTTGATGGTGACCTGGTGATCGCCGATTTTCTCAATAGTCACCCTGTGCTCGGTTCCAGTCAGGGCCTGCTCGACGCCGACCGAGGCCGCCGTCAGGGGGATGCTGATCACCGGGCCTGCTTCCGTCTGCACCTTGACCGGAATGGTGCCGGCCAGCTTGATGAACGCGGCGACCGGCTTTTCGGCCTGGCCTAGCTGGATGGATACCCACATGCGGTCCTGATGCACAGTGCCGCCGCCATTATAATGTGAATTGCGATCGCGGGACTTGGGCGGCACCAGGCTCTCGCCCGTGTCAGTGGTGGCGGTGGCCATCGACGGCTCGCCCCCCTGGCCCAGCACGGTGATCCCCTTGGGGATCCGCACCTGGAATTGCAGCGACGACTGCCCGTTCACCTGGGGCTCGGCCAAATCGCCATCCCGGAAGGAAACGCTTTTCCCGATCGATATCTGGGTCAATTCGACGGTGAACTGTTCAGCCAGGGCGGCGGCCTGGGTGGCCGCAACCGCTGCGCGGGTGGCGGCCAGCGCCACCGCGGCCGGGGCGATGGACGGCGGCAGGCCCACCGGCTTGCCATCGGCGCGCACCAGCTTGAGGCCCATGCGGACGCCTCGTTGCTCGCATAGCAAGATGCCATCCTCGACGATAATGAGCTGACTTTTCCTGGCCCGTGGACCCATGAAGCCGCCGCTGGTGGACAGGTCGATGCCGGTGGCGCTGACCGCCAGGACCTTGACCGGCATGCTCAGGCGATTGTCGGGCTCCCACAGGAAGGCCATGGTCGCCGATTGGATCACCGCGGTCTGCATCGGCAAATTGGCGCGGTTCGGCACGGCTTTGCCGTCATCAAGGTTGACGTAGCCCTGGACCGTCCAGGTCCCGGCCAGCAATGACAGCACCGCGTCAGGCTTGGGCAGGTCGACGGCGGAGAGCAGGCCGGCGCAGGCCAACAGCGGTGACAGGGTGCGCAGCAGAGTGGTCATGGTGGCGGCAGCATGGCAAGGTCTGCCATTGCATGCAAATGGTCAGGCTCGCCTCTGGCGGTGCGCTGCCAACCTCCGGCTACACCCGTGCGGCGATCAAATCCTGGAACTGGGTGAACAGGTACAGCGGGTCCGCGGGGCCGGGGCCGGCCTCGGGGTGGTACTGCACGCTGAACTGCGGCTTGGTGTCGTGAGCAAGGCCGGCGCAGGTGTGATCGTTGAGGTTGATGTGGCTCATGCGCACGCCCGCGGGCAGGCTGTCGGGGTCGACAGAGAAGCCGTGGTTGTGGCTGGCGATTTCGACCGCGCCGTCGCGCAGACGCTTGATCGGGTGGTTGGCGCCGCGATGGCCGAACTTCAACTTGTAGGTGCGCGCGCCATAGGCGAGGGCGAGGATCTGATGGCCCAGGCAGATGCCGAAGATCGGCACCTCGGTGCGGATCAGTTCGCGTACCGTGGCTACGGTGCGGGTCACCGCTGCCGGGTCGCCGGGGCCGTTGGACAGGAAGATGCCGTCGGGCTTGCGCGCCAGGATGTCGGCGGCGCTGGTGGCGGCGGGCACCACGGTCACACGGAAGCCCGAGGACACCAACAGGCGAAGGATGTTGCGTTTGATGCCGCAGTCGATGGCGACCACGTGCGGCGCCCGGGCGAAGGCCGGGGCGGGCAGCACCGAGCCGAACGACGCGGCCGTGCTGGGCTCGGTCCATTCATAGGCGACCTTGGTGCCGACGTCGCTGGCCAGGTCCAGGCCGGCCATGCTGGGCACCGCGTGCACGCGCTCCAACAATTCGGCATCACTCATATCTTCGCTGGTGATCACCGCGTTCATCGCGCCGCCGACGCGCAGCTTGCGGGTGATGGCGCGGGTATCGACACCGCTGATGCCGACGATGCCCTGGCGCTTCAGAAAGTCGGGCAGGCTCTCGACGCTGCGGAAGCTGGACGGCACCTCGCAGCAGTTGCGCATCACGAAGCCCGCCACCTGGGCCTTCTCGCTTTCCATGTCTTCGGCGCTGATCCCGTAATTGCCCTGCTCGGGATAGGTCATGGTGACGATCTGGCCGCGATAGCTGGGATCGGTCAGCACCTCCTGATAGCCGCACATGCCGGTGTTGAAGACCGTCTCGCCACCCGTGGTGCCGCGCGCACCAACGGACTCGCCGCGCATGATAGTACCATCATTGAAGGCGATACGGGCGGCGACGGTCATGGGGACTCCTGCGGTGGGGCAGGGGGACTCTAGATCGGAACCAAGTGGGGCAAGCGGTCGACTCGACCGGCAAGCGGTTCCGGTTGTGCATCACCTCGCGGGTACCATAGATGAGGCCCCATGCGCCCCTTCATACTGTTTGTGCTATCGCTGACCCTGACCGCCGCCGAGCTGCCGGATCCGACCAAGGATCTGAGCGGCCGTGCGCTGATCGCCAATCTGGCGACGTTGCGCAGCGAGGTGGCGGCGACGCCAAAAGACCCGGCGGTGTGGGCGGCGGTCACCCGCACCTATGCCATGCTGGCGCTGCACACGGATCCGGACATGTGGGGCGCCTATGGGCCGTGGTGGGACTATGCGCACCGGGCCCGGGCCACGCTGGATGGGCTGCGGGCGGGTGAGCCGACGACGCTGGACGCCGCGCTGCCGGGGTTGTGGGTCGACCTCCTCGATCGCGATGCCCGTCGGGTGATCACCACGCTGGATCGCCTGGCGCCCAGCAGCACCAATGCCGAGGCCAAGGCCCTGCGGGCGATGGCACTGGGCAATCCTGCGGTGGCCACGGGCGCGGGCGCGCTGTTGACCTTTGCCCGCACCAGCGCGGCGAAGATCGCCGGGCAGCATTTCGACCCGAACGGGGACGCCAAGAATCAGGATCGCTGGTCCTATGGTGTACTGCGCCTGCGCATGGGTAACGGCTTCAATCGCGAGGAACTGCTGCGCTCGATCACAGGCGACACGGTCTGGATGTTGCAGAGCACCGAAATGGATGATGCCACCGCCCGGCCCTATTTGGATGCCTTCCTGCGCGCGTTGGACCTGACGCTGCCTGCCGACGCGACCCGGCAGGCCATGATCACCGCCATCCAGGGTGGCTTGCGTGCGACCGATCCCGAGGACATCGCCAAAAATCTATTCATCGCCTCGTGGCGGGCCTGCACCGGGTGCATGGCCACCAAGACTGGCTGGTCCGGGTCGACCCCCAGTGGCCTGGTGGCTTTGGGCGATGTGGCGCGGTGGAACCGGGACCGGCACTACCAGTGGTTGATGTACCTGACGCTGTGGAACGACAGCGACCGCATCAATCGCGAGGTGACCACGCCGATCGGCGCCGAGCTGGGCATGATCCTGCCGGTGGCCCGGGCCCTGATGCAAAGCGGGCATCAGACTGGTGCGGTCGAGATGACCCTCGCCCTGCGGGCTGACCTCGCCCTACCGGTGGAACAACGCCTGCCCACCGCCCTGCACCGCATCGCCTTGGCGCGACTGGCGGAGCGCGATACGGGGGCCGCCAGCAGCCTGGTCGCCGCGATCATGGCCGAAGGCCCCATGGATCCCCGCGGCGCGGAGGAACTGGCCGCCATCTGCGCACGCCTCGGGAGTAATGACGCGGCCGTGGCCCTGTTCGCCGATCTGGCCGCCAAGAACCCCTGGAACTGGGACTACGCCAAGGCCTGGGCCCGCTGCGATCCATTGGTGCCGATGTTGACCCTGCCCGCCACTGCAGCGGTGGCCACCTGGCAGGATGCCCAGGTTGATGTCACCGCACCCCTGACGGCCAGGGGCATGCAAACCGAGAACGCCGCCATCCGCTGGACCGGCACCATCAGTCTACCGACCGCCGGGGCTTGGCAGTTGGCGGTAGAATCCGACGACGGCTCGCAACTGGTGGTGGGGACTGCGCGGGTCGACAATGGCGGCAACCATGCCATGGAGCGCCGTGGCATGGTGGTGAATGGCCCGGCCAAAGACCTACCGCTGCGCGTCGAGTTCTATAATCGCGGT
>JBBQTJ010000260.1:0-5051 GCA_038213315.1 Planctomycetota bacterium | reverse complement strand
CGGTCGAGAACCCGATCAAGCCCACCCCTGCGGTGCCGATCGCCACCCCAACGGTCGACACCGCCGCCGAGCTGCGCGCCGCCATGGAGGCGTTGCCCAGCGACCCTGCTGCGGCCATTCCCAAGCTCGAACAGCTCCAGCGCGACCCTCGTTTCGCCAACAGCCAAGCCCAGGCCGCCATCACTGCCGAGCTGGCTCGTCGTCGCACCACCCTGACCGACACCAGGCGCGCCGCGCTGATCGCCGCCTTGGCCCCGGTCGAAGCGGCCATCGTCGCCAAGCGCCTGGACGACGCCAAAGAAGGCCTGGCCGCTTTTGTCACTGCCCACCTGGATCCCACCGCCACCGAGCTGGCCGGGGCCATGCGCAAGCGCCTTGACCAAGCCCTGGCTGGGCTGACCGCCGACTTCCGCAAACGCATGGACAACACCGCCGACGAAGCCGCGATCACCGCGCTGCTGGCTGAGGCCCGCACCGCCCCTTTGGGCGGCGACGAACGCGCTGCCATCCAGGCCGCCGCGACCGAGCGGCGCAAAGTCCTGACCAACCAGGCGCTCTCCTCAGCGCAAAAAGCCGAGTCGGACGCCACCCTCGCCCTGGCCAAGGCCTTGGACGAACGGCGCAATTCGTTGAAGGATCTTGGGCCGGATTCGCTCGAAACCCTCTTCAAGACCTATCAGGCGGCCTTTATCAGCGCCGAGGGCAAATCCTTTTACGCGACCATCAGCGAACTGACCATCCTGGTCCCCCAGGGTCAGGGCGCGTTGCAGAACCTGGTCAACAGCACCCGCCCCCCGGTCGATGCGCGCATCAACGGCACGACCGTCCGCATCACCCTGACGAAGTTCGGTCCGACCCAGCTCAGCTGGCTGGAGCCCGGCAGCGCCGACAAGACTGAACGCAAAGGCCTGCGGTCCGAGGTGATGATCCCGACCGCCCAATTGCTTGAGACCGCCCTGGGCAAGGACGCCGACGCCCCACGCATTTCCGCCGCCTGCCTGTGGCTCTGGCGGCAGCCCGGGGCCAAAGGCGCGCTGGCGAAACTGAATAACGGCCCCCTGGCCCGGGCGATCGAAACGCTGAGTAAACTGCTGGGCGCGCCGGACCTCGCCGGCGAAGTCACCACCAGCAATGGCCGCGTGCAGGTGGCCTATGATTTCACCGGCAAGGACCAGGGCCTGCTCACTGACTTCAGCGGTGGTGGCTTGACCATGGCTGACGGCGTCCTGCGTCTGACGCCCAGCAAAGCCACACCGAAGAATTCACGTCAAGAAGCCGACCTGTCCACCGTGACCTGGAAGGAAACCCTGCGCCCGCCCTTCACGCTGACCGCGTCGGTCCGCGTCCCCGCCAATACGCCACTGGCGATGCTCGGCCTGGGTGCCGGCGACAAAGCAGTGCGTCTGGCCTTCTCAACCTCACCGATCCACCGCATCGGCGCCGCGATCACCATCGACGGCAAGGTCAGCGTCTTCCTGGCGCAGAATGCGGTGATCTTCACCCAGGACCCGCTCAACGTGCGCCTGATCCTGGGCGCCGACGGCAGAGCCGTGCTGATGGCTGACGGTGACGTGCTGACCCTGCGCGAGGCGTTGCCCGCTGTGGATCTCGGCGGCCTCGCCGGACCGGTGCTCAGCGCCTGGTCCGCGACCACCGCGGTGCCCGCCTTGGAGATCCTCAAGCTGACGGTGGAGGGGCTGCCGAAGCAGTGACGTGGTCGCGACCACGAACGAGGGCTTCATGCGTCGCCCATGATGCGCGGGCAACCGGCCAAGAACGCATCTGCCGTCATCCGACGCCAACGGCCATCACCCCTTCCGCCCATCGGCCTGCGCGCACTCCGCACTCCGCACTCCACACTCCGCTTTTTTTAAAGGCACCGGATCAAACCCATGCCCGCCCCACGGATGGCAGCGGCAGATGCGCCGGGTGGCCAGCCAACTGCCGCGCATCAGGCCATGGGTATCCAGGGCCTGCTGAGCATAGGTCGAGCAGGTCGGCACGAAGCGGCAGGTCGGGCCCTTCATCGGCGAGATGAAGCGACGGTAGCCTTCGATCAGCAGGATCAGGCCACGGATCGGCAGGCGCACCACGCCCTTCACCGTCGGCCTCCACCCCTGCGCGCCTCGGGCTGGGGTTTGGCCGCCAAGGCCTTCGCGGCCAAGCTGCTGAGATCCATACACAAGGCGGCATGGCCTTCCGCAGGCGGATCGGCGCGGAACATCACCACGCAATCGAAGCCACGCAGGCGTTCTTGCTGACCAAGGCGATACCATTCCCGCACCCACCGCTTGAGTTGATGACGGCGCACCGACAGCGGGGCGACCTTGGTGCCGACCATCACCCCCAGGCGGCCGCGCTGCGCCTCTTTGGGGTGGCGTGGCCGCAACAGTAGCACCACCTGCTTGGCCGCGGCTTTCTGCTGACGATGGAAGACCCGGGAATAATCCCGGTTGTCGTGCAGGCGCGCCGCCGGTGGGAAGCCCTGGTCGAGTCTGGCGACCTGACCACCAGCCTCCGACGGGCCGGGCGGAAGGGCGGCATCGCTCACCATTCCGCCACCTTGGGCGTCACCGCGTAATGAATATCCCGGGCCCCGCCTTGCCGCAAGGCGTCCACGGCCTCGACCACTCGCCCATGGGCGACCGCGCGATCGGCGACGATCGCGATCGCCCGGCCCGAGCCGGCCATGGCCGCCAAAGCTTCCAGGCTGGCCGCACGACCGGCCACGCTGATGCTACCCTGGGCGTCGATCACCACTTCCAACGGCGCGGTGCCGGCCTCGCTGCCGGAGGCCGCAGCCGGCAGGGCAACCGGTACGGCGCGCTGCGCCACGCCACTGGCCGCCAGGCACAGCACGAAGAACACCGTGAGCATCAGAGCCATGTCGATCAAGGGCATCAGATTGAACGGCAACTGGCCGGAGCCATGGCGTCGCCGCAGACTCATGCCCGCGTCCCCAGCAGCAGCACCGGCAGATCGGTGGCCGCGTGTTCAAGCTGATCCGCCAGGCCGCTGGACAAGGACGCCAGGTAGCCATACGCGATGTATGCCGGGATCGCCACCCATAGGCCGGCGACAGTGCAGCCCAGCGCCTTGTACAGGCCATCGGCGATCACCGCCGGCGTCACCACCGCCGCGCTGCTGGTGGATTGCAGCGACTCGATCAGCCCGACCACCGTCCCCAGCAGCCCCAACAGGGTCGCCACCTGAGCGGTGACCAGCAGCACGCCCAGACCGCGCTCCAAGGCGGGGACCTCGCGCTGGGCCGCATCCAGGGCGGCCAGGCGAACCACCTCATGCCCATGACCACGCACCGCCAGGCCCGCCCCCAGGACGCGGCCCATGGCATCCTCAGGCAGCACCGGCGTTTGCCGGGCCAGCAAGGCCGACACCACCGCAGCGCGACTGGCGCGCAGGACCCGGCGCTGCGGCAACAACCGCCACAGCCGTTCAACCGTGACGGCCAAGGCCAGCATCGAAGCCACCATGATGACCAGCAGGGTCAGACCGCCGTTGGCGACTACCACATTGAACAGTCCACTCATGAACGCCCTTCATGCCGCCCGGTTGTGCTCTGGCGGGCTGGCCTGTAGGATGGGGCATCTTCCGCCAGGGCCAGTCCATGTCCGATCGCATCCCCGTCCTCATCGGCACCACCGGCATGGTCGAAGGCGAGATCTTCGTCCTGACCTCGGGCGTCGATCTGATCCTGGGTCGCAGCCGCTCGTGCGACATCAGCCTGCGCCGCGCCCAAGGTTACCTGAAGACCCCAGCCTTGGTCCGGGACAATGACCATGACTTCAACACCGTCAGCCGCCGGCATGTCCGCTTGCAGGTCAGCAGCGGCACCCTGACTGTCAACGACCTCAGCTCCAACGGTTGTTTCGTGAATGGCGAACAGATCACTGGCGCGCACATCGTCGACCTGAATGAGGCCAAGTGCACCCTGCGCGTCGGCACCCGTGAAACCTTCGACGTGACGTTGCTGCCGGCTGAGGACCCCCGGGTCAAGGATCGCCAGCCCATCGCCCCCGGTCAGGCCCCCGCCGGGGATTGAGCCCTGGCTAGGAGTCTGTCGGAGATAGGCCGACACGTCGCCTGGCTTGGTCGTCTATCTCCGACACGCTTCTAGTACTACTGTGTCACAATAGTAAGTAACTCCAGTTACGTTTGTCAGGTTGACCCATCAGGGTTTGTACGATGAGGTGCCTGATGGTCCGGATGGAAAATGGTGCGCGCCTGTAGACGTCAGGCCGGTGAACCGCGTGGTTTCGGCGGCTGGCCTGGTGGCACGGGGATGAAAGTGACGTTTTTAGGGGGAAAAAGACGCGCTCGTTCAGCGGAAATGAATCCATAGGCGGCGATACAGAGGGCGGCATGGTGGTGGAATCATCGCCAACTTCGGCCTTCGAATTGGTCGATGCCGATTTCATCTTTGAGTTCCTGGTAGTCCCTTTCGATTCGCCACCGCATGTGGATGGTGGCGACGATTTCCTTCATGGATGAGGTGGCCGGTAGGTTGCTGAGGTGGTATTTGGTTGGCGCGGCCTCGGTTGTTGGCCATTCGATGACCAGCCACTCTTCAGGGCGCAGGTCCGGGTCCTGCTGTCGATGGGCCGCATGGACGCGAACGGTGGCGAAGCGATGTAATAGTCAGGACACTCATTTCGTTCCCCAGACATGATGTAAGCGAAGCGATGTAATAGTCAGGATGTAAGAGTCAGGACACTCATTTCGTTCCCCAGACATGGCAACAGCTTAGATCCAACCCCCCACCACTCAACACAGAGACCTTGACATGGAGGCAATATGGGTCCATTATAACCCATATTCCATGACCACGCCCCGCCGCCTTGTCATTCAGGATGCCCGACCTGGGGCTTATCACCTGATCAGTCGCTGTGTGCGGTCTGACTTCCGGAAACTCTGGCCGCTAAAATTCCGGAAATTCTGGCCGGTGCCCGCCCTGCGGGTCCATTGGGATCCTGCCTGTAGGGTGGTCACACTACCCCAGGGCCCCGAAAGTGATCAACTCCATGACTCGTCTT